>NZ_JAPEIB010000008.1:0-128254 GCF_028823735.1 Algoriphagus sp. NF | reverse complement strand
GCGGATAGATTTCTTTCAGGATTTCTTCAATCGGCTTCCCATTGATGCTTATCAATTCTGTACCAATCTGAATTTCCTCTGTGTCAGAAAAATTTTTCTTGACTAATGCTTTTCCCTCTTCAAAGGCCAATTCTAATGGAAAAATTGTCCCTCCAGCATAGGCATATTCACCATAGGCCTGACCCGGAAATGGGATCTCCGTATGACCATTGTTGACTTTGGAAACAACGGCCTGAAAAAACTTAGTCGCATCCAGATAGCTAAGCGAATCTGCGGTGATTGAGGCTTTTACCTGCTGATAATTCCGCTCAAAATCCGTCTCAGAGGTGTATCTGAAAAGATCGAAATGCGCAGCTTCCAAACTCTCCCGGAGATAGCTAAGGTCCTGCAACACCTCACTTTTAGAATATTTCTCAGCAGTCTGTGCATAAGATGAAAGGACAAAAAATTGAATAAATGCAAAAGTGTAGAAAATTTTCATCTCAAAATTTTATTTGGTTTTCGTTGCAATTTGTTCTAAAACGCATTGATCCAGCAAAATGCTACAGATCAAAGGTAAAAAATATTTTGAACTCAAAGACTGACCATCATAAGCTAATCAATTGATTTTCTGGACTCAATATTAGGAAAAGGCCTGATTTTTATCAGCTAAAACGGAGCTATTCTTTCCTATTTTTAAGTATCAATAACGAGCAAATAGGATGGCAGATTTGATAGTATCGTTTCGGGAGATCGGAATGGAAGACGTAGCAAAAGTGGGAGGAAAAAATGCCTCTCTCGGTGAGATGTTTCAAAAGTTGATTCCTCTGAAAATCAATATACCTGATGGTTTTGCTGTGACAGCAAATGCCTACCGGCTTTTTGTGCAGCACAATCAAATCGACGAAGCTATCCACGACCATCTAAAGCAGTTGGATCTGAAAGACTTTTCCAACCTCAATTCAGTCTCTAGCTCTATCAAAAAGCTTTTTCTCAAAGGCACCTTTCCGGATGAATTGATCGAGGAAATCGAAGGAGCTTACTTGAAGCTTTGCGAAGCAAATGGGCGCGAAGTAGATGTAGCTGTCCGGAGTAGTGCTACAGCGGAGGATCTTCCGGGAGCTAGTTTTGCAGGATTGCATGAATCTTTCTTGAATATACAAGGAGAAAAAAAGCTCTTAGAAACCGTCAGATCTTGCTTTGCTTCGCTCTACAATGCCCGCGCGATCAAATATCGCCATGACAGGGGCTTTGACAAACACGAAATAGCACTCTCGGTAGGTGTGCAATTGATGGTGAGGGCTGACTTGGCTTGTAGCGGGGTTACTTTTTCCATCGACCCTGAATCGGGATTTTCCAATGCTGTTTTGATTACTGGCTGCTGGGGTTTGGGAGAAAATATCGTGCAAGGAGCAGTGATTCCCGATGAGTATTTGGTGTTCAAACCTTCTTTGGAAAAGGGTAAAAAGTCCATTATTTCCAAGAAAATAGGCTCCAAGACCAAAACCATGATCTATGAAAAAAAGGGAGGAGTAGTCAACCTAGATACCCCAAAAGAAAAACAAGAAGCCTTTGTACTTGACGAAAAAGAAATCGAAACACTGGGGAAATGGGCGGTGCAGATCGAGAAGCATTACCAAATGCCCATGGATATCGAATGGGCTAAGGATGGAAATTCCGGAGAGCTTTTTATCGTGCAAGCGCGACCGGAAACTGTACATGCTGACAAGGATCCATACGTACTGAAAGAGTATTCCTTGACAGAAAAAGGCGAGCTTCTGAGTTCCGGCTATGCTATCGGCAACGGAATCACAGCCGGAAAAGTCAAAATCCTTCACTCTCCCGCTGAGGCTGATCTGCTGGAAAAAGGGGATATTCTTCTCACCGAAATCACCAATCCTGATTGGGATCCGGTAATGAAAAAAGCCGGAGCCATTATTACAGCCAAAGGCGGCAGAACCAGCCATGCTGCCATTGTGGCGCGGGAAGTGGGGGCGCTGGCAATCGTGGGTGCAGAAGGGGCTCTGGAAAAGCTCAAAAATGGAGACTTGGTCACAGTAGACAATTCCTCCGGAAAAATCGGAAAAGTCTATGCCGGCAAACTGAAGTGGAAAACCCAGGAACACAATTTCAAAGGCCTTAAGCTTCCCAAAACCCAACCCATGTTTATCCTTGCCGATCCTGAAAAGGCTTTCAACCTCTCCTTTTTCCCAAATCAAGGAGTAGGATTGATGCGAATGGAATTTGTCGTCAACGGAAGCATCAAAGTGCATCCGATGGCTTTGGTGCATTTTGATGAGTTGGAGGATCTGAAAGAAAAAGCCCAAATCGAAACCCTCTGCAAGGGCTATTCTGACAAGCAAGAATATTTTGTGGATAATCTGTCTCAGGCTGTAGGGACGATAGCCGCCGCCTTCTATCCGAAGGATGTGATATTGCGCATGAGCGATTTCAAAACCAACGAGTATGCCCATCTTTTGGGAGGTGGCCAATTTGAAACTGGGGAAGAAAATCCCATGCTAGGCTTCCGAGGAGCCTCCCGGTACGATCACGAGCGCTACAGGGAAGGTTTCGCTTTGGAATGTCAAGCCGTCAAGCGGGTCAGAGAAGACATGGGATTAGAAAATCTCAAAGTGATGATTCCATTCTGCCGCACACCGGAGGAGGGCAAGAAAGTGATTACCCTGATGAAAAAGCTGGGATTGGAGCAGGGGAAGAATGGACTCGAGATCTACGTAATGGCCGAAATTCCCTCCAATGTGATCCTGGCTGAAAAGTTTGCCCAAATCTTCGACGGCTTTTCCATCGGTTCCAATGACCTGACCCAACTTACATTAGGCGTGGATCGGGATTCTGAGGTCTTGAACGAGCTTTTTGACGAAAATAACCCTGCTGTGAAATGGATGATCACGGAAGTGATTCGAAAAGCCAAAGCTGCTGGCAAGAAAATCGGGCTCTGTGGTCAGGCACCCAGCGACAATCCTGCTTTTGCTCAATTCCTGATCGAAGAAGGAATAGATAGTATTTCCTTTAATTCGGATGCATTACTTAAAGGAATTGAGAATATGATTGAGGCGGAAGGAAGAGGTAAGTAAGGGTTTAGAAAGCTATTCCGCAACCTCTGAAGCATCAGCACAAGTAACCCAACTATATCCCATCCTCATCAATGGCACATAAATGAATGGATAGGAAGCCTTTCTTCAAAAAAACTTTAATTTCACAAGTATGAAAACGAGCCTGCATTCCGCAGGTAGGCCTGCCTAAACAGACAGGGATTCTCCCGAATCAAGTTCGGGACAAGCTATGTGACCGCTTAAAAACAAATTATAAACACATGAAATCGAGCATGATGTACCCGTCACACAGAGAGATGATTATAACTGCGAGATTCCATCTGACTACTAAAAAACAAATTATAATCAGATGAAATCGAGCATGACGTACCCTTCACACCGGGGTATAACTATAATTGCAAGATTCCATGTGACCGCTTAAAAACAAATTATAAACACATGAAACAAACCTTATCTACTTTCCTTCTTTTCTTCCTGCTAGTCACAGGGAGTTTGTTTGCGCAAGTGGCTGACTCCACCTATATCAAAGAAAACTATGATAAAATGGAGGTTCAGATACCGATGCGTGATGGCGTTAAACTGTTTACTTCCATTTACATCCCAAAGGATAAATCAAAGATCTATCCCTTTTTGATGCAACGTACATGCTACAGCGTGGCTCCTTACGGAGAAAGTAATTACAAGACTAGCCTAGGCCCGAGTAGCTACCTGATGCGAGATGGGTATATTTTTGTCTACCAAGATGTCCGGGGCCGATGGATGTCAGAGGGAGAATTTACGAATATGACCCCCAACATTCCGGGAAATGATGTCAGTAACAAAACGGCGGTTGATGAATCATCGGACACTTTTGATACGATAGAATGGCTATTGGAAAACATTGCTGGGCATAATGGAAGAGTCGGTCAATGGGGAATTTCTTATCCAGGATTTTACACAGCAGCAGGGCTACCCGATGCCCACCCGGCCTTAAAAGCTTCTTCACCCCAAGCTCCGATTGCAGACTTTTTCTTTGATGACTTCCACCACAATGGCGCTTTTCTTCAAAGCTATACCGCTGCCATGCCGGTTTTTGGGTATCAGCATGATGGTCCTACGAGCTCTCCGTGGTATATGGACAAGCTTGCCCGGTTTATGAGTCAGCCAATCAGTGATGGCTATGATTTCAACCTTCGTTTGGGACCTTTGAAAAATATCACCGAGAAATATCATTACGATAATTTCTTTTGGCAGGAAATCACCGAGCATCCCAACTATGATGAATTTTGGCAAAAAAGAGCCATTCTCCCTCATTTGAATGATATCGATCATGCTGTCATGACTGTGGGTGGATGGTTTGATGCAGAAGACCTTTATGGGCCTTTGAATATTTATAAAACCATCGAAAGGACGAGTCCTTCGGCTGAAAACATGCTGGTCATGGGTCCCTGGGCTCACGGACAATGGTCTCGCCCTGAGACTGGTCAGACCACGCATGGCCATATTTACTTCGGCGATAGCATCAATACTTTCTATCAAAAAGAAGTGGAGCGCAGGTTTTTTAACCACCACTTAAAAGGAGGCGACAATCCGAAACTCCCTGAAGCGCTCATGTACGATACCGGCAAAAAGGAATGGAGAGAATTTGACGCTTGGCCGCCAAAAGAAATCGAACCAGCCAAACTTTATTTTGGGGAAAGGGGCCAATTATCGGTCAACAAACCTTTGGATGAAGAGGCTGTATTTGAATATATCAGTGACCCTGCAAAGCCCGTTCAATACACTTCCAACACAGAGAGTCTAGTTTTTACACCAAGACTTTTTATGAGTGATGACCAGCGAGAAGCAGGACGCAGGCCCGATGTGCTTACTTTTGAGACAGAGGTATTGGCTGAGGATGTGACCCTTGCAGGGGAAATCATGGCCCGATTGAAGGTTTCCATGACCGGTACGGATGCTGACTTCATCGTAAAACTCATCGATGTCTATCCTCAGGATCATCCGAATTATGATCATAATCCCAAGAATGTAATCATGGGTGGCTATCAGCAGCTCGTAAGATCAGAAGTGATGCGGGGTCGATTCCGAAATAGTTTCGAGAATCCCGAGCCATTCGAACCAAACAAGCCAACCGATGTGGATTTCCGACTTCAGGATCTGCTTCACACCTTCAAAAAAGGCCACCGCATCATGATCCAAATCCATAGCACTTGGTTCCCTTATATCGATCGCAATCCACAAAAATATGTGGATAACATCTATGAGGCATCGGAAGAAGACTTTATCAAGTCAACGATCCGAGTGTATGGCTCATCGGTGATTGAGATAGGTGGTAATCAAACCTTGGGAACCCAGTTGGAGCCCAAAAAGTAAAAAGCTACGAATGGCTTCAGTGACAAAAAAATGGGGGAGGATTAATTCTTCCCCCATTCTGTATGGAAAATACCTTCTCGATCGGTGCGTTCGTAGGTATGCGAACCAAAGTGATCGCGCTGCGCCTGAATCAAATTGAGCGGAAGTCTGCCTGTGGTCAGGGCATCGAAATAACTGATCGAAGTCAACAAGCCAGGCATGGCTATTCCCCTTTCCAGGGCTTGACTAGCCACTCTTCGAACTGCAGGAAGTACTGCATTCACCTTATCCACAAAACTTGGATAAAACAAAAGATTTTCAAGTTTTGGATTTTGGCCGAAGGCCTCTGCAATATCTGCCAATAAGCCCGCACGTATAATACATCCGGCACGCCAGATTTTGGCAATTTGAGCCAAATCCAACTCGTAGCCATATTCCTTGGAAGCCTCTGCAAGCTGATGCAAACCCTGCGCATAGGAGATGATAAAGGAGAAATACAAGGCCTGTTCTGCCTGCTCAATTAACTCTTCTTTTAACAAAGCAGGAAGCTTTGGACGATCGTAAAGTGAATCGGCATCGACACGCAAAGATTTCAAAGCCGATATCTCCCGCATACTCACAGCCATATCGATCGTAGGAACTGGAATTCCTAGATCCATAGCATTTTGGGAGGTCCACTTGCCGGTCCCTTTCTGCTTGGCTTTATCCAAAATCATATCCACCAAGCGGCCTGAACCCAAATCATCCTCCTGAAGGAAAATCTCTGCAGTAATTTCTACCAAAAAGGACTGTAAACGACCTTTATTCCAAGTATCAAAAACCTCATGCAACTCATCATTATTCAAACCTGCTCCACGATGCGACAAATCGTAAATTTCTGAAGTCAACTGCATCATGGCGTATTCGATGCCATTGTGAACCATCTTGACATAGTTACCAGCTGACTTGGGACCCAAGTAGGCCACGCAAGGTTCACCCTGATACTTGGCTGCTACTGCTTCAAAGATCGGGCGCACATGTTCGTAAGCTTCCTTATTTCCACCCGGCATGATACTAGGTCCTTTTCTAGCACCTTTGGCACCGCCGGAAACCCCAGAACCAAAGAAATGAATGCCCTTTTCGCTCAAATATGCATCCCGCCGATCTGTATCCGAAAAGAACGAATTCCCACCGTCAATGATGATATCGCCCTGATCAAGGTGCGGAAGTAAGTCTTCAATGACTTGATCCACAATTTTCCCTGCCGGCACAAGCAACATGATTTTGCGGGGACGCTTAAGTGATTGACAAAAAGTAGAAAGATCTTGGGTCGCATCGACACGAGAACGATCACCACCTTCTTCCCGGAGAGCCTCCACTTTTTCAGCATCCAAATCATAGCCGAAAGCTGAAAAGCCATTGTCTTTTACATTCAAAATAAAATTCCGCCCCATTACCCCGAGACCGATCAAACCAAAATCATATTGCGTTTCTTGCATGTTTTGCCTTATTCTAAAATTCAATTATTCCTACCAATCTGCACTCAAGCTCGCTCTTTCTCACCAATTCACTTATTTTTGTGTCAGATTTCAAAATTAACCGATCTGATCAGCTTATTTGGGATTTTGAGAAAAAAACTGAATCACGACTTCTGATATTTCCCATTTTACAACAAAGCTCCCCCCTATGAAAAAAACACCCAACCAGATGCTTATCATTTTTGGTGCTTCTGGGGATCTCACTTCAAGGAAGCTCATTCCGGCCATATACAACCTTTTTAAAGGCGGTCATTTATCCAAAAATTTCTGTGTCCTAGGAGTAAGCAGGAGCAATATGACCGACGAGGAGTTTCGGACCAAAGCCATTTTGGAAAGCCCTTTTCTTCAAAAAGAAAACAGCAAAGAAGACCCTCAAACCATGCAGGCCTTTGCAGAACAATTTCACTACCAAGACTTGGGTAATGACTATGACCACAGCTATGACTTACTGGCCAATCGGATAGCTTCTCTGAATGAACAGCACGGCACCTCTGGGAATTACATTTTTTACCTTTCGACGCCTCCGAGTCTCTATGAGGTAATCGCCAAAAACCTGTCCGAGGCAGGACTCAGCAAGGAAAAAGATGGTTTTAGACGCTTGATTGTGGAAAAGCCTTTCGGCTATGATCTCGAGTCAGCCAAAACCCTAAACGATGCGCTGCATCACTATTTCGATGAAAAGCAGGTTTATCGAATCGATCATTACTTGGGAAAAGAGACAGTGCAAAACCTGCTCGTGACCCGATTTTCCAATTCCATATTCGAGCCGCTCTGGAATCGACGCTACATTCACCATGTGGAAATCACCAATGCCGAAACGGTAGGAGTGGAAAAAAGGGGAGGCTATTACGATAAATCGGGAGCACTTCGGGATATGTTTCAGAGTCACCTATTGCAAATTGTCTCTCTGCTGGTGATGGAGCCACCCATTTCCTCCGATGCGGAGGAGATTCGGGATGAAAAAGTCAAAGCCCTCAAATCCCTCCGAATCATGAAATCGGACGAGGAAATCGTCAAAAACACGCTGAGAGGTCAGTATGTGAAAACCGAAATTGATGGAAAAACGGTCAAAGGTTACCGGGAAGAAGAAGGGGTAAATCCCGAGTCCACCACCGAAACCTACGCGGCAATCAAGTTTTTTGTGGATAACTGGCGATGGAAAGGCGTTCCTTTCTATGTTCGTACCGGAAAGGCCATGCCCACCAAGGTCACCGAGGCGGTCATTCACTTCAAGACGCCTCACCATGAAGTCTTCATGAGCCAAGACGCTTACCGCAAGGACAACAAGCTAATCATTCGAATCCAGCCCGATGAGGGGATTTTAATCAAATTCGGAGTGAAAGTTCCGGGCCTAGGATTTCATGTGGAGCAGGCGAATATGGAATTTTATTATTCCGATCTAGAGTCCGCCCAGGTCATGGATGCCTATGAGCGTCTGCTACTAGACGCCATGCAAGGCGATACTACGCTCTACGCCCGTGCCGATGAGGTGGAAGCTGCTTGGCGATTTGTAGACCCCATATTGAAATGCTGGGAAAACAACCCCGCCGTCAATACCTACGGCTATTCGGTGGGAACTTGGGGACCTCGCAATTCGGACGAACTGATCGAAGATAGCTTTGGCTGGCGCAACCCCGGAGATTTGCTGACCGATGAAACAGGATTTTGTATTCTTTGCTAAACCAAAAACCCATGGAAACCCGAATTTTTGAAAATAAAGAAGCTGTAGCCAAAGGCTTTTCTGCGTATTTGTCCGATCTGATTGATAGTAAATCGGAGATTCATATCGCCCTTTCCGGTGGCAGTACACCCAAGATTGTTTTTGATGAATTGGCAGCTAAGTATAGGGAAAAAATCGACTGGAAAAAGGTGCATTTCTATTGGGGAGATGAGCGCTGTGTACCGCCGAGTGATTCGGAGAGTAATTTTAAAATGACTCAGGATCACCTGCTCTCAAAAATTGAAATGCCTGCAGAGAATGTGCATCGAATTCAAGGTGAAAATGATCCTAGCCAAGAAGCCAAACGCTATTCCGAAGTACTGCAAAAGCATTTGCCTGCAGAAAGTGGAATGCCTCGCTTTGACTTGGTGATCTTGGGAATGGGAGACGACGGACATACGGCGTCGATTTTTCCGGACTCCATTGATCAGTGGGAAGCCAAAGACCTTTGTGTGACGGTAGCACATCCGGTATCCGGACAGATTCGGGTATCCCTTAGCGGAGGAATCATCAACCGTGCTGAGACCGTGGCCTTTTTAGTGACTGGAAAAAGCAAAGCAGAAAAGGTGCGTGAGGTGATCCGAAAAGAAGGAAATTTTGATTCCTATCCAGCCAGTTTGGTGAAGCCTGAAAGCGGAAACTTAATTTGGTTTTTGGACGAGGATGCGGCAGCAGATTTAAGATAGCAACTAGTAGCCATGAGAATCAAACTCATGGCTTTTTTGATACCAGCAAGCCTAAACTTTCTAAGAAATGGCCTGCTTTTAAAACATAAACTTTAACCAAAATCAATCTTTTTATGAAAACTGTAAAAGCTTTTGCAGCCGAAAAGGCAGATCAACCTTTAGGCCCTTTTAACCTCCAACGCCGGACCCCAAGACCTTCCGACGTGGAAATTGAGATTTTATATTGCGGCGTATGTCACTCTGATATCCATACTGCCCGAAATGAATGGGGTGGAACCATCTACCCGGTAGTACCAGGTCACGAGATCGTTGGTAAGGTAACAGCTATCGGATCTGATGTAAAAAACCACAAAGTGGGAGATACAGTGGGTGTAGGATGCATGGTGGATTCCTGTGGTACCTGTGGAAACTGTGAAGAAGATCTGGAGCAATTCTGCGAAAAAGGAATGTCGGGAACCTATAGCTCTTATTTACAGGATAAAAAAACAGTCACTTATGGAGGTTACTCGACTTCAATCGTGGTGACTGAAAAATTTGTACTGAAAGTATCCGACAAACTACCCCTCAAAGGTGTGGCTCCATTGCTTTGTGCGGGCATCACGACCTATTCCCCGCTTCGCCATTGGAAAGTGAAAAAGGGGGACAAGGTCGCCGTAGTAGGACTAGGAGGACTGGGTCACATGGCTGTCAAGTTAGCTTCCGCTATGGGAGCTGAAGTGACAATGCTTAGCCGATCTCCCGAGAAAGCAAAAGATGCTGATAAACTCGGCGCCCATCACTTCGAATTAACTACTGATCCGGAGAACATGAAACGGCTGAAAGGAACTTACGATCTGATTATTGATACCGTATCGGCATCTCACGATTACTCAGCCTACTTAAACCTTCTTCGTACCGATGGTGTGATGGTTCTTTTAGGTGTTCCACCCACTCCTGAGCAGATTCATGCTACTTCTTTGATTTTTGGAAGAAAAAGCTTGGCGGGATCACTTATAGGAGGAATCAAAGAAACCCAAGAAATGCTGGACTTCTGTGCGGAGCATGGCATCGTATCGGATGTGGAGATTATTCCAATGGACAAAATCAATGAAGCATATGAACGTACGATCGCAGGAGACGTGCACTATCGATTTGTTATTGATATGGCTTCGCTGAAAGATTAAAAAAAATAGGCCTCAGGAAATTCCTGAGGCCATTTTTAGATATCGAATAGTCTTCCCATCTAGCTATCCTGCTTTTCCAAAAGCAGAAAAGACCAGGATTATACACTTGTCCGGCTCCCGGAGAAGCAGGACAGCATCCTCCCAAAATCCAGTTTTAATCCCCAAAAAGACTCCCTGTACCGGGATTTGGTTTGATCTTTAGGTGTTGATAGGCGAGTTCGGTGGCCATTCTTCCCCGGGCAGTACGCTTCATGTAGCCCTCCTGAATCAGAAAAGGCTCATACACTTCCTCGATAGTCTCAGCTTCCTCTCCACAGGCCGTGGCGATCGTGCCTAGCCCTACGGGACCTCCCTTGAATTTCTCGATGATGGTCAGCAGGATGCGGTTATCCATCTCGTCCAGGCCATGCTCGTCCACATCCAAGGCATCCAAGGCCATCTTAGCAATATCCAAAGTGATCCTACCATCTCCCTTTACCTCAGCAAAATCCCGGGTACGGCGCAAAAGCATATTGGCAATACGCGGCGTGCCTCGGCTTCTTCTGGCGATTTCAAAGGCAGCTATTTCATCGATAGGAGTATCCAAAATTCCCGCTGACCGGGATACGATATCCGTCAGCAGCTTCGCATCATAGTACTCGAGGCGGGAGTTGATCCCAAATCTTGCCCGGAGGGGAGAAGTCAGTAGCCCCGAACGGGTAGTCGCCCCTATCAGGGTGAAGGGACTGAGTGTAATCTGCACCGAGCGGGCATTGGGGCCTGAGTCCAGCATGATATCGATGCGGAAATCCTCCATGGCCGAGTAGAGATACTCCTCCACGATGGGATTGAGTCGATGGATCTCATCGATAAAAAGTACATCTCCCTCCTCCAGATTGGTCAGCAAACCGGCCAAATCCGATGGCTTGTCTAGCACCGGACCTGAAGTGATTTTAATCCCTGCCTGAAGTTCATTGGCAATGATATGACTGAGGGTGGTTTTTCCCAAACCGGGAGGCCCATGCAAGAGGACATGATCTAGCGGTTCGCTCCGCTTTTTTGCTGCCAAAACAAACACCTTGAGATTCTCCACAATCTTGGCCTGACCGGTAAAATCCTCAAAACTCAAGGGACGTAATGCCCGCTCAAATTCTTGATCCTTGGGGCTTAGGCTTTCTTCGTCTCCGCTCAGGTAGTCTTCTCTCATGGTTTTGCTTTGATACAAATATAGGGATTCTACAAGTCGCTAATTATTTGATTTAGCGATTTTCGTGTTTTATAGATGGAAGCGGGAAGTATGGAGAAGGAAGCTCTTGAGATTCATTCGAGAATTGACTTGAGAACAAACCAGCCTTTCATACCTTTTAATTTATGATAGATTTTATCCACAAGCTGAAAATTGAGCTAAATTTGAATCTCTTTAGAAGGTGAATAGCCTCTAATAATCACGAAGAAAATTGGTTGAAAATCCGGGTGGAAATTAAGGTTAAGCAAACAGCAGACATCGGTCGTCCTTCATCGGACTTTTAAAATTGATTTGAAAAAACGCAGTAATTGAGATTCCTTCATAATCACATTTATCACTAAACTATGCGATCCAACCAACAAAAAAACATCATTTACTCCCTGGTACTTCTCTTGATGGTATTGGCGGTTTATCTCTGGAGAAATCGTGGCCAAGAAGAATCGGAGTCTGTACAGGAAACGGTTTATGAAGGTCGGATTTCCATTTCCGGACAAACCATGGGAACCAGTTATCAAATCAGCTATTTGGATACCAAAGGGAGAGATTTGAAGTTTTCCGTGGACTCCCTACTCCTTGTTTTCAACCAAAGTTTATCCACCTATATCCCAGACTCCGAGATCAGCCGCTTCAACCAGCAAGACAGCCTGGTTTTTGACCTGCCTTATTTTCCTCAGGTACTGAAGGCTTCCAAAGATATTTTCCAAAAAACAGATGGAGCATTTGATCCTACAGTTGGACCATTGGTCAATGTGTGGGGTTTTGGTCCGGATGGACCAAGCCTGAAAGATTCGGTAGAAATCCGGGATCTTCTGAATCTGGTAGGTTTTGACAAAGTCATCTTTGATGAAAAACAAGTCAGAAAGACTGTTAATGGCTTGTATTTGGATTTTTCGGCTATTGCCAAAGGTCAGGGAGTGGATGTAGTAGCTGATTTTTTGGAAGAAAAAGGTATTAATGATTTTTTGGTAGAAATCGGAGGAGAATTGGTGGCAAAGGGTGTGAATGACCGAGGTGAAATCTGGAAAGTAGGCATCAATAGACCCGAGGAATCAGCCACCGCATCAGATCTGTATTCCATCATTGCTTTGGATAACCAAGCGATGGCTACCTCAGGCAACTATCGAAACTTCTATGTTCAGGACTCGGTGAAAATTTCCCACACGATTGATCCAAAGACAGGCTATCCCGTTCGGCACAATTTACTTTCGGCTACTGTCGTAGGGCCTGATTGTATGACCGCCGATGCCTATGCTACAGCTATGATGGTCATGGGACTGGAAAAAGCTATTGCTCTCGATGAAGAGACTGAGGAGATCAAAGTATTTTTGATTTATAGCGACTCAAATGGTGAATATCAATTTCATGTAAGTGAAGGGCTTAAGCCATACTTATCCTTTCCTACCAACTGATAAGAGGAAATAAATGCAACATTATTGAATTTTCTTACCTTTGCCATGGTTTTCAAACATGGCCGGAAAAAACTGGCCTTGTCCCGACATGGTATTAAACTTTATTCTTCTTTTTTTCACAGTACTCCTGGCTGGCTCATTGGTGTTTTTTGCGCCTAGTTGGAAGGATAAGTATTTCAAACTTTTCCTGGTATTTGCAGGATCTTATCTTTTCTCGATCACGATTTTACATATCATTCCGGAGCTATTTGATAGTGGCTTTGATAGTGCCAAAATGGGGCTATATATCCTGATTGGCTTTCTCCTACAGCAGATTCTGGAGTTTCTATCGAGTGGTATCGAGCACGGTCATATCCATTTGCCACATGGTCCAAAGTCCAAAGGCGTTTTGACCGTGATGTTGGGTTTGTTTATTCATGCATTTCTGGAAGGCACACTTCTTTCTCATGGTACTTTGATGGGCGAAACGGATGCACACATCGGGCATGTGCACAGTGAAAACACGCTTTTACTGGGTATTATCCTGCATAAAGGTCCTGCAGCTTTTGCCTTAGCGGCTGTAATATCTCAAGTCTTAAGTAAGCGATGGACCTTGATTTTACTGGTGATATTTGCCTTAGCATCTCCACTGGGTATGATTTCGAGCTCGCTTATTTTCCAATCAGGAATTTTGGAAAAAGAGTGGATTGGAGTACTCTATGGCTTGGTCTCAGGAGGATTCTTGCATATATCCACCACCATTTTCTTTGAAAGTAGCCCTCATCACAAATTACAACTCAATAAACTCTTGGTCAGCTTTCTGGCGGCAGGTTTAGCAATTATTTCAGAGTTTTTGATTTGAGATTAAAAATATGGAAATACGGAATCATGCCCGTATCCTCAATCTCTTTTGAAATCAGGCTGGAAGTAGGAAGAAAGAAGATCGAAGTATTAGGCTTCTTCATATAAAAGCTTGTTTTAGACCGTTTAGCTTTAATATTGGCAGGGGAGCAAATAATCATTTTTTAGAAAGATTCGACTAGATATAAGTCTCAATCACCAAATTTCTTTCTGTTTCGGATTGATTTTTCTATTTGAAAATGAATATTTGCTAAATAGATATAGTTTCGCTAATTTTCTATAGTTCATAATGAAAATGAAATATGGAAAAGCCTTTTTGTCCCAAATGCAATCATCCTAAAGTAGTAAAAAGTGGAATTGTAGGCGGGCGGCAGCGATTCAAGTGCAAAAAATGCAATTATCACTTTTCGGTGAATAAAATTGGGAAAGGCATTGATTCCTACTATGTAGTCAAAGCTTTACAGCTATATGTAGAAGGAATCTCCTTTCGGGAAATCGAAAGAATATTAGGTGTGAGTCATGTATCTGTCATGAACTGGGTCAGGCAATACAAGGTCAAAGCCCCTGAGCAATATGACTATCGACCTACCTATAAGGTGCTCAGTCATGATGAATTAGTGAAATTCATGACTAAAAAGGAAAATCTACAAGGGTCAGGAATGCTGCTCACAGAGTTGGGTGATAAGTTTATGATGATCAAATGGGAGCGATTTAAAAATAGCTAAACAAATAATATTTGGGTAGCTATATTTTTTTAGCAAAAAAAGACATCTGTTTTTTGATTTGAAATCCAACTCCACATCTTGGGTCACCTCTTTTCTACAGGCCTGGAAAAGAGGCACCTACAACCCAGATAACCATGAAAAACAATGTCACCGTGCTTTTGAGCATGTGTGGAGTCCTTTTATTAGGGATGCCCACCTATGCCCAAAAACGAACCCAAGAAACCGAAAGGCCTAAAAAAGCAAACCAGGATTTTGTAGACCATACCTACAAACCCCTCACGCTGAAGCTCAATGATGACGGATCAAAATATATCCGCTTCCTACTCTGGAATCAAATGTGGGCACGAGTCATCCAAAACAATCCTGGAACCCTCGATGTAGCCGGAAACCCACAATCCACTACAGCGGATATTGGCATTCGAAGAGCGAGAGTTCTTGCTTATGCAGAAATTTCCCCTCGCTTTCTGATCCTAAGTCATTTTGGCATCAATAATCAAACCTTTACCAATGGGGGAATTCCCGGAGGAGGACTGACAGGTAATCCAGGGAGCAATCCTGTGACAGTGGATCCTGAAACAGGTTTGGGCTCTGCCTCAGGTATGTCTGCCAAAAAACCTCAGCTTTTCTTTCACGACGTATGGACAGAGTTTAAAGTCACCAATGAGCTCTATCTCGGGATGGGCCTCCACTACTGGAATGGAATCTCAAGAATGACCAGTCATAGTACGCTTAACTTTATGGCTGTCGATGCGCCGATTTTCAATTGGCCACTAATCGAACTTACGGATCAATTTGCGAGACAGTTTGGCTTCTATGCGAAAGGAATGCTCGGTAAGCTCAACTACCGAATGGCTCTCAACAAACCATTTTCTGTGGGAGCTGGAGGCAGATACGACGAAGCTACTTCACGCCCAATAGCTGCTAATGTGATCAATGATCATTGGGCTACTCAAGGCTACTTTGACTATCAGTTTTGGGATAAAGAAAATAACAAGCTCCCCTATTTTGTAGGTACTTACCTGGGAACAAAACGAGTATTCAATTTGGGTTTTGGCTGGCATCATCATAGCGATGCGACTAGCTCAAAAAACGCTGCCGGAGAGACTCAAAACCACGCTATTTCACTATTTGGGCTGGACGCTTTTTTAGACATGCCTCTCAATAAGGCAACAGGAACTGCGCTCACCCTTTACTCAGTCTATTATCACTATAATTTCGGCCCCAATTACATCCGAAATGTAGGAATCATGAATGTGGGCTATGGACGTGGAAGTAGCCAAAATGGCCCTGGAAATGCTCAACCAATGATCGGAACAGGGCAAATATTCTACACGCAGGGAGGCTTCCTTTTACCTGAAAATATCTTAGGAGACAAAGGAAAATTACAGCCATTCGGAGCGATCACCCACAAGAATTTTGAATACTTTGAGGAAGGGAATTGGCAATATGACCTCGGCATGAATTACTACATCAATGCACATCAAGCCAAAATCACCTTCCAGTACAGTCAGCGCCCTATTTTCGACAATTTCAGAAGATCAGGTTCTGCCGGTGAATTCATTTTGCAGACACAAATATTTCTCTAAACCCAATAACCATGACAGAAAACAAATTCAGTAAAGAAGCCTACTGGAAGAAAAACCTCAAACTTCTGGGGATTCTCCTCCTCATCTGGTTTACCGTTTCATTCGGATTCGGAATCCTACTTGTCGATCAGCTAAACGCCATTAAAATCGGAGGATTTAAACTCGGTTTTTGGTTTGCCCAGCAGGGCTCTATTTATGCCTTTGTGCTTTTGATTTTTGTATATGTGTACAAGATGAATAAGCTCGACAAGGAATTTGATGTAAACGAAGAATAAGCCCCTAAACCCCAAATAACATGGATATTTTAACTTGGACCTATATACTGGTGGGCTTATCATTTGCCCTCTACATCGGAATCGCCATCTACACTAGGGCAGGTTCCACCAAAGAATTTTACACGGCTGGAGGTGGAGTTTCTCCTTTGGCCAATGGAATGGCTACAGCAGCTGATTGGATGTCTGCTGCCTCATTTATTTCGATGGCTGGTTTGATAGCCTTTTCTGGCTATGACGGATCCGTTTACCTGATGGGATGGACCGGAGGCTATGTGCTTTTGGCACTATTACTTGCTCCATATCTAAGAAAATTCGGAAAGTTTACCGTGCCTGACTTTGTCGGAGACCGATACTATTCGAATAAAGCCCGGGTGGTCGCAGTCATCTGCGCCCTTTTCATCTCCTTCACTTATGTGGCAGGGCAGATGCGTGGAGTGGGTATTGTTTTCTCCAGATACTTGGAAGTGCCCATCGAATGGGGAGTAGTGATCGGGATGTGTATCGTCTTTTTCTATGCTGTTCTTGGAGGCATGAAAGGAATCACATACACACAGGTCGCTCAATATTGTGTGTTGATCTTTGCCTTTATGGTTCCTGCCATCTTCGTCTCCATGCAATTGACCAGCAACCCAATTCCACAATTAGGCTTGGGTAGCACAGTCGCAGATGGTACTTACCTTTTGGACAAATTAGACGGAGTCTTGGGTGATTTGGGCTTTGCGGAGTACACTTCTGGAAGGAAAAGCACAATTGACATCTTTGCGATTACCCTTGCACTCATGGTAGGAACGGCTGGTCTTCCACACGTAATTGTAAGGTTTTTTACCGTCCCAAGGGTGAAAGACGCAAGACTTTCGGCAGGTTATGCCTTGGTATTCATCGCTATATTATACACCACAGCCCCCGCAGTAGCAGCTTTTGGAATATATAATGCTTTAGATTCGGTGGCTGAAAAGCCTATAGACAATCTTCCCGAATGGGTCGGTAATTGGCAAAAAACCAATTTGATTGCGATCGATGATAAAAACCAAGACGGAATTGTCCAATATGCTGCTGATCCGGCCACTAACGAACTCTCCATCGACAAAGACATCATGGTGCTTGCCAGTCCTGAGATAGCTGAGCTACCCAATTGGGTAATCGGACTCGTGGCAGCCGGTGGAATGGCAGCTGCACTGTCGACTGCAGCTGGGCTTCTCCTAGTTATATCTACTTCTGTATCACGGGATCTTTTCCGCACCTTCAAGCCAGATATGACCGAAAAGCGCGAGCTTTTGATTGCACGTATTTCTGCTGCGGGAGCGGTTGTATTGGCCGGCTATTTTGGAGTGAACCCTCCTGGATTTGTCGCCGAAGTGGTAGCTTTTGCTTTTGGATTGGCAGCCTCATCTTTCTTCCCGGTAATCATCATGGGAATCTTCTCCACCAAAATTAACAAGGAAGGAGCCATTGCAGGTATGGTCTCAGGCTTACTTTTCACCCTAATCTACATCGTTTATTTCAAGTTTGGAGTGACTTTATTTGGACTTAGTCCCGAAGCGGTTTCTGCGGATAAGTATCTCTTTGGTATTTCTCCGGAAGGAATTGGGACGGTGGGAATGGTACTCAACTTCCTAATCTGCTATGGTGTATCCAAATTCACACCAGCTCCGCCTCAGGATGTACAGGACATGATTCAGGAAATCCGTATTCCTCGCGGTGCGGGTGAGGCACACGACCATTAATCCTAAAAAAGAGAAAGCCGGAGGAATACCCGTGCTTTCTCTTCTTTTAGCCTCCCAAAAGGATTATCTTAAGTGTTTGATTTGACCCAAAAACCATGAAAGAAGAACGGAAAAAGCAGTTTCTCTGGGCTATTTTTATTTTTGGCCTTTTCCTACTGAACTATCCGGTGCTGGCGATTTATGACATCCCCGAGCGCTGGCTGGGCATACCATTATTGTATTTGATGGTCTTCGGAATTTGGCTTTTTCTAATCATAGCCATGGTAATCTTCCTTCGAAAGTCGAATTCAAAAGCGAATGTTTAGTAATCTGCTGATCATATCGTTCACCTTCGGATACTTGGCACTGTTATTTGCCATTGCATGGTTTTCGGAGAAAAAAGCCAAAACCGGCCGCAAGCTCTCCAATCATCCTGCAATCTATGCCTTGAGTCTGGCCGTATATTGTACTGCTTGGACCTACTATGGATCGGTGGGAAGAGCAGCTACTCACGGACTAGATTTTTTGACCATTTACATAGGGCCAAGCCTGGCAGCACCACTTTGGTGGATCGTCTTGAGGAAGATTATCCGCATCTCCAAAGTCCAAAATATTTCTTCCATCGCTGACTTCATCGCCAGTCGCTATGGCAAAAATGTAACCCTGGGAGGAATGGTCACTATTTTGAGTTTGGTGGGGATTTTACCTTATATCGCCATTCAGATTAAGGCGGTTTCCTCTTCCTTTCAGATGCTACAGGATTCACAGAGTTTCGATTTGGCGATGGGAATTCCTTTTTACCAAGACACAGCCTTCTATTTATCCTTGGTCTTGGCAGCCTTTACCATCCTGTTTGGCACACGGGCAATTGAGGCTACCGCCAAACATGAAGGGATGGTTATGGCAGTAGCCTTCGAGTCTGTCTTTAAACTCATCGCATTCTTGGCAGTAGGGGTTTTTGTTAGCTTTTTCGTTTTTGAAGGTTTTGGGGATCTCTTCAATCAAAGTGCTCAGCAAGGTCTTGATAGCCTATTCACTCTTCAAGGTGAAAATGGTGCCATGGAGTGGTTTCTGATGGGTCTGCTGTCCATGATGGCGGTTTTATTTCTGCCGAGGCAATTTCAAATAGGAGTCATCGAAAACACGAGTGAAAAGCATATCGATACGGCGATGTGGCTTTTCCCACTCTACCTCCTTTTGATCAATCTATTTGTCCTCCCCATCGCATTCGGTGGCATGGTGTATTTTCCAGAGGGCTTGTTTCAGTCGGATACTTTTGTACTGGCTTTTCCACTAGCCTTGGGCGAAAAGTGGCTAGCCATCCTAGTTTATCTCGGTGGATTCTCGGCTGCAACCGGAATGATTATAGTATCTACCATCGCCCTGAGTACCATGATCAGTAATTATCTGGTAATGCCGATCTTACTTTCCTTTCCTGGATTTCAGAAAAGGAATCAACACCGCTTGGGACAAATCTTACTTTTTTCAAGAAGACTATCCATCCTTCTAGTGATACTTGCCGCCTATTCATATTATCATCAAGTCGCAGCACAATTCACTTTAGTCTCCATTGGCCTTATTTCTTTTGTAGCCATAGCCCAATTCGCCCCTGCCCTTATCGGTGGAATCTACTGGAAACAGGCTAGCAGAAGAGGGGCTCAAACAGGAATTTTGGTTGGTTTTGCTATTTGGTTTTACACCTTGGTCTTACCAACTATGGTGAATGTGGGATACTTTTCGGAAAGCCTTCTACAGCATGGCCCATTTGGCTTGAGTTTTTTAAGGCCTGAGGCGCTTTTGGGCCTTTCGGATCTGAGTTACATTTCTCATGGACTTTTTTTCAGCTTGGCAATGAATATTTTCTGCTTCGTAGGAGTCAGCCTTTTTACTATTCAAAGCTCAAAAGAGCACAATCAAGCCGTTGTGTTCGTGGATATTTTCCGACTCAGTAAGTCTATGGATTCGTCAGTAGTCTGGAAAGGACAAGCTTATTTACTGGATTTGAAAACACTCTTAACCAATTTTCTCGGGGAAAAGAAAACAGCCAAAGCTCTTAAAGACTTCACTACAAATACAGGAAAAGAACTGGATGAAAAGGCCTTGGCCGATCCTGAATTTGTCAATTATTCAGAGCGTCTTCTGAGTGGCGTCATCGGTGCGGCCTCAGCTCGAATCTTGGTTGCATCCGTAGTCAAAGAGGAGGAAATCCGAATGGAAGAGGTCTTGGATATTCTAAAGGAATCCAGCGAAATCAAGGCTCTCAACAAAGAGCTTGAAGCAAAAAGCCGAGAACTCAAAAAGGCCTCTAAAAAGCTTCAGGAATTGATCCAAAAACTTCAAATCAATGATCTACTGAAGGACGAATTTATCTCTACCGTGACCCATGAGATGAAAACACCCATCACATCCATTCGGGCATTTTCGGAGATAATAAAAGAAGATGAGCTACCCGAAGAAGAGCGTAATCGATTTTTGGAAATAATCATTCAGGAAACTGAGCGGATGAGCCGATTGATCGATCAAGTGCTGGATTTGGAGCGTTTCGACTCAGGAAAGCAGAAAATGAATCTCCGGGAAGTTGATCTACTTGAACTTATCAGAGAATCTGCAGAATCAATCCGCCAAGTGATGGTAGAAAAAGGATTGAAGTTTGAGCTTCAGCTAGCTGAAAGCATAAAAAAGCAAAACTTGGACCCAGACCGAATCAAGCAAGTTTTGCTGAATTTACTTTCCAATGCATCAAAATTTGCCCGCTCTGAGGTAAAAATCAAAGCTCAATTTGAAGGCAATTCTTGGACGATTTCGGTTTGGGATGATGGCCCGGGTATTCCCTCAGAGGAGATCCCTTACATCTTTGATAAGTTTTTTCAAGCCAGAAATCAAAACAGTAAGAAGCCGGTAGGAAGTGGGTTGGGGCTGGCTATTTCCAAAAAAATCATTGAATCCCATCAGGGAGAACTAAGCGTTGATCGAAAAAATGAATGGACCTACTTTGAGATCAAGCTGCCGATTTTGATTACTAAACCACAAGAAAAACTGACCCAAACACTATGAGTAAGATATTAATCGTCGATGACGAACCAAATATTCTCCTGTCACTGGAATACCTCTTAAAAAAAGATGGACATCGCGTTTTTATCGCTCGTGATGGAGAAGAGGCCATTGGCATAGTGGACAAGGATTCCCCAAGTCTGGTAATTTTGGATATTATGATGCCCAAAGTGGACGGCTATGAGGTCTGTAAATACATCAAGAATCAGGACCCATCTGTCAAAGTGATCTTTCTTTCTGCAAAAAGTAAGGAGCAAGATATTCAGAAGGGATTGGCTATCGGGGCGGATTTGTATTTGACCAAACCCTTTGTCAATAAAGACTTGGTAGCAAAAGTAAAAGCAATATTGAACTAATTAAATAAACCTAAAATAAAAACCCATGAGCGATCGATTGCATACCCTGAGCGGGTACCTCTACGAATATCAAAAAAGTGTGAGCCAGCCTGAGGAATTTTGGGCAAGAATTGCCGATTCATTTTTCTGGAGAAAACGCTGGAACAAAACGCTGGAATGGAACTTCGAAAAGCCAGACGTGAAATGGTTTGCAGGAGGAAAGTTGAACATCACTGAGAATATTTTCGAGAGACAACTTTTTACCCATGCAGATCAGGCTGCCATCATTTGGGAGCCCAATGATCCCAATGAAAAAACACGAACCCTTTCCTATCGGGAATTATATGAAGAAGTGAATCGATTTGCCAATGCCCTCAAATCCAAGGGTATACAAAAGGGAGATCGGGTCATTATCTACATGCCCATGGTGCCCGAGGCAGCAGTGGCTATGCTGGCCTGCGCCCGAATTGGTGCCATTCATTCCGTTGTTTTTGCAGGATTTAGTGCTTCAGCGCTAGCCGATAGAATCATCGATTGTAAAGCAAAGGCTGTTTTGACTTCTGATGGCAATTTCCGAGGAGCGAAGAAAATTCCTGTGAAAGCCGTCGTTGACGAAGCCTTGGAAAAAGCCTCCGTCGAAAGTGTCATTGTGTATCAGCGAACCAATCAAGAGGTGACCATGAAAGAAGGTCGAGACTTCTGGTGGCACGAGGTGGTAGCAAACGAATCTACTGAAAACAAAGCAGAAGAGATGGATTCTGAGGACATGCTATTTATCCTTTACACTTCCGGATCAACAGGCAAGCCCAAAGGAGTGGTCCATACGACAGGTGGATACATGGTTTATACCAAATATTCATTTGAAAACGTATTCCAATACTCCCCCGGTGATGTTTATTGGTGTACGGCTGACATTGGCTGGATTACAGGGCATTCCTACATCGTCTACGGTCCATTATTGGCGGGGGCTACCACCTTGATGTTTGAAGGTGTACCGACATTTCCGGATGCCGGACGCTTCTGGCAAGTGGTAGAGAAGCATCAAGTAAATCAGTTTTACACTGCCCCGACTGCAATTCGCGCTTTACAGGCCTACGGAACTGAGCCCATTGAAGGCAATGATCTTAGCTCGCTGAAGGTACTTGGGTCAGTCGGAGAGCCCATCAATGAAGAAGCTTGGCATTGGTATCACACTCATATCGGAAAAGGAAAGTGCCCGATCGTAGACACTTGGTGGCAAACGGAGACAGGAGGAATCATGGTATCTCCACTAGCTGGAATTACCCCAACGAAACCTGCCTATGCCACGCTTCCACTACCAGGAATCCAACTCACCATCGTAGATGCCGATGGGAAAGAGCTCACTGGAAATGGAGTAGAGGGAAATCTTTGCATCAAATTCCCTTGGCCATCGATGATTCGTACGACCTACGGAGACCATGAGCGGTGCAAGCAAACATACTTCTCTACCTACAAAGGAATGTACTTCACCGGAGACGGCGTAAAACGAGATCATGATGGATATTACAGAATTTTAGGCCGTGTGGATGACGTCATTAATGTCTCCGGACATCGAATGGGTACGGCCGAAGTAGAAAACGCCATCAACGAGCACCCACTTGTCATCGAATCAGCAGTGGTCGGGTATCCGCATGAAGTCAAAGGTCAGGGAATCTACGCCTACGTCATCTGCGATATGAAAAACAGAACTGAAGAAAATTTGGTCGCTGAGATCAAGGATACAGTCTCCAAAATAATCGGTCCGATCGCCAAACCGGATAAAATTCAAATCGTGCCTGGGCTACCCAAAACCCGATCGGGTAAAATCATGCGTAGAATTCTTAGAAAAGTAGCAGAAGGTGTCACCGAAAATATGGGGGATACCAGTACACTACTCGATCCGGAAGTAGTCAATCAGATTATTGAAGGAAGGAAATAAACAATAAAGGAGCTAAAAAATCAGCTCCTTTTTTTAGTCCTTAGGTGAAGAATCCTCCTCCTCTGCCTCTAGTTCAATGGAAGAAACAATTGAATCCTGAGAATCCATTTCCTGCTTGTAGAAATTATGAACACCAACCATAAAAGCGACAATCAAGGCCCAAAAGAGCCTTTTAATTGGTCGGATGAATTGGGAAAATGATTTCATTTAAATAATTTGAATCAAGTCAAGTACAAAAAGTTAACCAAATTAATTTTTGCCAGTTTGGCAGAAAAAATTCCAAAATACACTCTTTCCTTTTCCAATGAGTAATGTCATCATCAATCGGGTAGCCGAATTTCTCAGAAAGCATCCTCCGTTTTCATTTTTGGAAGAGGGCGACCTGCTATCTGTGGCTCAATCGGTAGAAATCAGCTACCTATCTAAAGATGAATGGCTTTTTCATCAGGGAGAACCTGCAAGACCTCATTTCTTCATTCTCAAAGAAGGACAAATCATGCTTCAAGAAGCTGGTGAAATCCGAGAATACTGTGATGTGGGTGATGTATTTGGAATATTGGCTTTGCTGGGGAAAAGACCCTACGTGCTTGACGCACTTGCGGGAGAGAATTGCCTTATCTATGCAATACCGGTAGCTATTTTTGAAAAGCTTTTGGAGAAAAACCCAAAGGTATCGCTCTATTTTGCTGCGGGCTTTGCTGCGGGACAGGTGGTATTCAAAGCGGATTTGGAAAAGGGGCAGGAGGCCCGAATGGAATTTAGCCGCAAGTCTGAGGACCATTCGTTATTGATTTTTTCGGGGCAGAGTGCCTTCCGTATTTCCAAAAATGTCCTGACTTGCCAGCCTGAAAACACCATCCGAGAAGCAGCTCAGTTTATGGATGAGCGTCAAGTCAGCAGTATTGTTATCTGCAATGAGCACGGGTATCCCCTTGGGATTATTACTGATAAGGATTTACGAAGTAAGGTTCTTTCTAAAGGCATTTCTCCTGATGATTTCTGTTCGGAGATCATGTCTAGCCCGGTGATTACCAGAAAACCGGATACGGCTTTTGCTGATCTATATCTCAGCATGATCAAAAACCGCCTTCACCACCTCATTCTCACTGAGGATGGCACAGCAGAGAGTCCCGTGTCTGGAATTCTTTCCGATCATGATATTTTACTTTCCATGGGAAACTCTCCTGCTGTGCTCATCCATGCTCTCAACAATGCCGGCACCATTGAAGAAATGGCGCAAATCCGGGATCGTGCAGAAACTATGCTCCGCTACTATCTAGAAAATGAGGTGGCCATGGATTTCGTAGCGGGTGTGATGACAGAAATTAATGATGTCATCATTCAGCAAGCCATTGCTTTTGGCAAAAAATACTTGAGAAAAGACTACCCGGAAATGGAAAAGGTGCCATTTGCTTTTCTCTCATTAGGCTCAGAAGGAAGGGAAGAACAGTTGCTTCGCACCGATCAGGATAATGCCATACTTTATGGGAATGTAGAAGCTGACCTTAAAGAAAAAGCACAAGAATACTTTCAGCAACTGGGAAGCTATGTGGTAGAGGCCATGCTTACTTGCGGATTTAGCGCATGCCCGGCAAATATCATGGCTTCCAATGCGGATTTTGTTTTACCCCTTTCGAAATGGAAAGCCAAATTTACCGAATGGATTCTTCACCCAAGCCCGGAAGCCTTGCTGAGATCATCCATTTTCTTTGATTTTCGAGTGATAGCAGGTAATCTGGCTCTCGGTGATGAGTTGAGCTTTCATGTCTTCGAAGAAATCAAAAAGAAGCCGGTCTTTTTAAATTTCTTAGCAAAAAATGCCCTCCAAAACCCTCCGCCATTGGGTTTTTTCCGAAACTTTCTGGTAGAAAAATCAGGTGAGCATCGGGATCAATTTGACATCAAAGCCCGAGCAATGATGCCGCTTACCGATTTGGCGAGGCTTCTTGTGTTGTATCATGGCGTATCGGGTATTAACAATACCTTCAAACGATTCGAAAAACTCGCTGAGATCGAACCCAACTATAGGGAGCTTTTTACCCAAGCAGCCAAAGCCTATGAAATTCTGATGCGTATGCGGGCCATTGAAGGTCTTCAAAATGGCAATAGTGGACGCTATATTGCTCCCGAAAAATTGGGGAAAATACAACGTCAGCTTCTCAAAAACACCTTTGGCCCTATCGGAGAGCTTCAGGATATTATCCAGGTCAGATTCCAACTTGACTTCTTCCGCTCATGAGCTGGTGGCCATTTCGACCGGAGGAAAAAAAAGAGTCATTTGTCGAAGAATATTTGGCTCTTTTTAAATCGTCTATTCCTCCAATCCGAAAAATCAACCAGCTGGAATTCATCGTCTTAGATACGGAGACCACAGGCTTGGATGTCAAAAAAGATCATATCATTTCCTTTGGTGCGGTAAAAATCAAACAGGGAAAAATCCGGGTTGATTCAGCGATTGAACTTTATCCTGAGTCTTCAAAAAGTCTCGCGAATACCGCAAAAATTCACGGATTGATCAATCGGGAAAACCTGCTCAGTCCAAAGACTTTCAGCCAAAAACTGCTGAGCTATCTGGGCTCAGGAATAATCGTTGGGCATCATGTGAATTTTGATCTGGAAATGCTTCAAAAAATATCCTCACCTTTTGGTTTGAAGAGTTTTCCCAATCCACATTTGGATACCTTAGACCTTGCTGTCCGACTGGAGTACGGACCACATATCAACTGGAATGAAATACCGATGCGGGAATTCGGGCTAGACCAACTTTGTGAGCGATATCAAATTCAAACTGAAGACCGACACACAGCTGCTGGTGATGCTTTTTTGACAGCTCAGCTTTTAATCAAAATGCTCAAGTCGGCCGAGACAAAAGGAATAGATAGCTTTGGAAAGCTTTTTCGCTAATTACTTCCAGCTGATATCAACTTTCCCTTCGATCAGCATGTGAATCAGCAATTCATCGACTAAAGGATAAAATCCACCGGGTGCTAGACTCAAATCCTCCAAGCGAAGATCTGCAATGGGAGTTTCTAGTTTTAGTTGCCCCTGAAAAGAGTCTAAAGTGCCCTGCAATAATTCATCAATGGGAAACCTTGCCTGTCTTTCTATCCTTCGGATAATCTTCCCCTTTTTGAAAGCTACCGCCCACTTTACTTTGGTACTTTCTGTGACCACTTTGAAGTTGATATCTTGTAGCTCTAACTGCTGTTCCACTTGATCAAAAGAGGGTTTACCTACCACGTAGATCTCTCCTTCCAACTGTTCCCCATCTGATCGGATAGCCAAAAAGTCTGCTCGAACCATAAGCAACTCACCAAAAGGACCGGTCTGCAGATTGGATAGCTGCATGGTGGTTTTTTTATCCACTCGGATAGGCGAACTGCCTAAGAAATTGCCCAGTTCCTGATCGAGAAATTCATATCCTATTCCAATAGGAACTCGCGCTGAAATAAGGTTTTTCTCCTCTCTTCGCTGAGTCAAATTCGGAAGTGGAAAAGCTCTCGAAGGCTTTGCCTCCATTGGGTGGCTCTGGATTTTTCCCTTCAAACCTAAGAACAAATCCAGCGCATTATTCCCAGAAAACTGCTCATCAAAACCTACTTCTTGAGGCTGAATCGAGAATGCTAGGTTTTGGTTTTGCCAACTCACCTCAAAAGGCTTTCCTACCTGCTGCCAAAGAATATCAATCCAGGGTTTCAATTGAACCAATTCCTGCTCAGGACCTAGATTCATCGCTGCCCATCGCCGGATTTGACGCTCAAGCGTGCCAGTCAAGTCCAGTTCTATGCCCAAAACTTCCAGTGTCAAATCTCCACCAAGCTCAACCAATTCAAAATCGTGGACCGATAGAGACCAATTAGGGTTGACCTCAGGATTGATTCGAATCAGAGGCGCAAAATTTTCGTCCAAAGGAACTCTTCTCCTGAAAAGACTCCCGAGTCCTCCTTGTTTCAAGCCGACTTCCCCCTGTATCTGCAAAGGAACTCTCAATTCTAAATGCTCCTTGCTTAAGGTCTTCCAGGTTACCTTTCCAGCCCGTCTAATCTGCAGATTCCCCTCCAAACCATTTCCCAGATCTAAATCATCTTCTTCTACCAAGATTTGTGGAATCTGTGAATTGATCAAACGGTCGAAAGACGCCGCCGGCATTTGTGCAGGTAGGGATACTTCCGATAGGGCCTCCGGTACAATCGGAGAAGTTCCTAGACTTGATATATCCAAACTTTTACAGGAAAAGAAGAAAAATAAGGAACTTATTAGAAGTAGACTGTATTTTTGCAAATATGTTGCGTTTTTAATTCGCATGAAGGTTAGTAAATTTTCAATTGAGATTCAGGTCAAAATTAGGAGAATAACGTATGAATTGGCAAAAACTTACCGATCCCGGACAAATTGATGTAATCAAGCAGCAGAGTAAAGACATGCCAGTCTTGATTTTCAAGCATAGTACGCGATGCTCCATCAGCAGTATGTCACTCGACAGACTAGCACGCAATTGGAAGAAAGAAGATGAGCAGCGTCTGATACCCTATTTTTTAGATCTGATTGCTTTCCGATCGCTATCCGATCAAGTTGCCATTGACTTTGGAGTTCCTCATCAATCTCCTCAAGCCATTCTCATTAAAGATGGGAAGGTCGTATTTGAGGACAGCCATTTTGGGATTTCATACAATAGTATCATGGCTAAAATTTAGGGAAAACCATACCCGTATTTTGCCTTTTATCCCCAAGATAATCCATTCTTATTTTTTCTTCAGATTAGTTTAAACCCTAGGCTTTTTCATTGAGTCAAAGTAGTTGAACTTTGCTCATTATGAAAAAAATTATACCTCTCATTTTATTGGTTGTCAGCTTTTTATCTAGCAACTCTATTTTTGCCCAGCGAAGCCAAACTCAGCCCGAGCGAAAACTGACCGGGATCGTTATAGACGGAACCATTAACCAGCCGATGGTTGGAGCTAATGTCCAAATAAAAACACTGGCCGACTCCCTGCTTCGGGGAGCAGTAACAGACGGACAGGGAAAATTTGAAATTGTACGGCCTGATATCCCTCAGGTGAAAATCGAAATCACCTTCATAGGCTATGAAAAGATATCCAAAGTCCACAATCTGCGAGATGCAAGCGATTTAGGAAGGCTTGTATTGATGGAGGACACCAAAGAATTGGGAGAAGTATTGATCGAAGGGCAGGTCCCCGTCGGGGAGCAACGAGGCGACACGACTTCTTTCAATGCGAATGCATTCAAAACCATGGAGAATGCCCAAGCAGAAGATTTGATTCGTAAAATGCCCGGGATCACGATGCAGGGAGGTCAACTCCAAGCGCAGGGCGAAGCAGTTCAAAAGGTGCTTGTCGATGGTCGAGAGTTCTTTGGTTCGGATCCAAGTATTGCCTTACGAAACCTACCTGCAGATGCTATTGAGCGAGTCGAAGTACTTGATCAGCGCTCAGACCAGAGCCGTTTGACAGGTTTTGACGATGGCAACTACTCCAAGACTATCAATATCATTTTGAGAGAGGATCGTAAAAACGGTCAGTTTGGAAGGGTTTATGGCGGATATGGAACAGATGAGCGATATTCTGGCGGGGGTAGCTTAAACTTTTTCAACGGAGATCGGCGATTCTCCATTCTAGGCCTGACCAATAACATAAATCAGCAAAATTTCTCCTCACAGGATCTGGCCGGCTTGAGTGCTAACTCCGGTGGCGGCGGACGTGGTGGACGCGGAGGTGGCCGATGGGGCGGCGGGGGAAATAATAACTTCTTCGTGGGCAATGACATCGGTATCATTGCTACCAATGCATTGGGTTTAAATTACAGCGATAAATGGGGTAAAAAGGTAAACTTCACCGGTTCTTACTTCTTCAACAACACGAACAATACACTCCGTCAAATCACAAATGAAGAACGGATTATAAACGAAAGCACGAGTCAGTTTTATCAAGAAAGCCTTATCAACAACGTCGAAAACTTCAATCACCGGGCAAACGCCAGAATTGAAGCCGACCTGAATGATAAAAACAGCATCATCATCACGCCAAGCTTTTCAATTCAAAACAACCGGACGTTCAGCGACCGCGATGCCTTGACACTAGGCAATGAGGGAGATTCTCTTTCCGCTCTTCGCTCAGTCTCGGAAGCGGAGACTAAAGCTTTCAATATTTCAAATAATATTACCTATCGCTATAAATTTGACAAACCCCGAAGAACACTTTCTACGGACATTTCTACTACTTGGAGTAATCGGGATCAACTTTCTGACTTAGAAGCTGCAAGCAGGGATTTTCAACGAAATCAGTTAGACACTACCATTCAAAAGACAGACGCATTGAATGATGGCTTCAACTATCGGGTGAATGTCACCTTTACGGAGCCATTGGGAGAAAAAGGCATGGGAACCTTTGGCTACCAAGTTTCCAACAACAAAACCCTTGCTGATCAAAAAACACGAGTTTTCAACGAAGAAAACCTCCCCGTTTTGGATACGGCATTGAGTAATGAGTTTGATAATAAATTTATCACGCAGCGCCTGAGAAGTGGCTATGCTTACAACAATAATGGTTATAGCATCAACTTAAACTTGGATTATCAGTTCGCTAGGTTGGACAATGAGGCCTTTTTCCCCGAGCCAGGCGTTTTCCGTCGGGATTTCAACAATATCCTACCAAGTGCCAATATCAATTACAGAAATCGAGAATCAGGGTTTAGCTGGAGAATTCGCTATCGAACAGATACCGATGAACCAAGTGTGAATCAATTGCAAAACGTGATTAACAATCAAAACCCGCTCAATCTCAGTGTGGGAAATCCCAATCTTGGGCAGAGCTATAATCACAATATTTTCGCCAATATAGCAAAGGTGAATCTGGAGAAATCAAAGACTTTCTTCACCTTCATCAATTACTCAGCTACCAGTAACTTTATCGGAAACAGCACCTTTGTTGCTGCCCAAGATACACTGATCAATGGTGAGGTATTGCTGAGACCCGGTGGTCAGATTTCCCAGCCGGTCAATTTGGATGGTAATTGGAGATTGCGAGCCTTTGCCACTTATGGAATGCCCATTCCTAAACTGAAACTCCAATTCAATACCAATACACGAATCGGTTTCAACCGAACTCCGGGTATGATCAACGGGGAGAAAAACCTGAATGATAATATCGACCTAAGTCAAGGAATCACGATCAGTTCTAATATCAGTAAGAATGTCGACTTCTCGGTCAGCACTACCGGTACCTATACGATTGTAAACTCTAGCTTGCAGGCCAATCTGGATCAGAACTTCTACGTGCAAGAGTCTAATATTCGCTTGTATTACTCTCCAAACAACGGAAAGCTATTTGTAGGAAATACAGTGAATAACATGCTATACAGCGGACTTTCGGAAGGCTTTGATCAGTCAGTGTGGCTTTGGAATATAGAGGGAGGCTTCCGCTTTGCCAAGAATAACAAAGCAGAATTGAAGGTGGTGATCTTTGATCTCTTAAATCAGAACAACAGCATCAGCCGAACCGTGTCAGATGTAGCTATTACAGATGTATTTACCAATGTTTTGACCCGATACGGAATGCTGACCTTTACCTATATCATCGGCAACTTCAAGGAGCCTGAACCGGATGACAGCCCTTGGAGAAGAGCCCGGCCAAGCGGAGGTAGAACTTGGTAAACACACCACAAAAAAATCCCGACTCTCATCAGAAAGTCGGGATTTTTTATGAATTGGTAAATTGATTATGGCTGAACAGCTCCTTTGATTCTCAAATTATTTGCATCCAAAAACATAATCTTTTGGGTCGTTTCGATGGAATAGTGATCGATCTTTTGGGTTCGTTGATTCATATAAATCTCCCCAAGAATGGTTGAGGTATAGAAAATATTTTCCTTAGAAATCTTAAATGTCAACCAAATAGGTCGATCATCAATTATTCTAACTTTTATTTCCTTGACAGGGCTTTTTTCTCCAGGCAAAAGCATATGGACCAATACATCTCCCTTTACCTCTGTAGAAAATGCAGAAACCATAGAAGGCTTGTTGATATCAGCTCTGAAAAAAGCATCTAGCTCCTCCTTCCATTCTTCTTGGCTTAGTGTCACTTCCGTGGATTCCTCCTTTCCGTTGATCCGAGTGGTCTTCCGGACTGTCTCATTTCCCAATTTGGAAATTTCAGCCTCCACAAAACCGGCTACATCATAGTAGGGTAAGACATCCAATTCTCCTGGCTTAGCAATTCCAGGAGCATTTTCACAGGAATTCAAAAGGGTCAGAACAAACCCAAAAACAACAAATAGGCTAATTCTCATTAGTTGATCAGGATATTTCCGGTCATTTCCTCAGGGACTGCCACTCCCATCAATTTCAAGATGCTAGGTGCCAAGTCTCCCAATTTGCCATCGGCAAGTTCAAATCGATCATGCTTATCGACTACAATGAAAGGTACCAAATTAGTCGTATGGGCTGTATTTGGTGTGCCATCCTCATTGATCATCATATCCGAGTTTCCATGATCTGCAATCACTATGATCGTGTAGTCATTTTCCAAGGCAGTTTCGATCACGCTTTTTGCGCACTCATCTACTGCTTCACAAGCTTTCACAGCCGCATCAAAATCTCCGGTGTGTCCCACCATATCTGCATTGGCAAAATTGAGGCAGATGAAATTGGCTGATTTTCGCTTCAGTTCCGGATTGATTTTCGAAGCAATCTCATAGGCACTCATCTCTGGCTTGAGATCATAAGTAGCCACCTTGGGTGAAGGGCAGAGAATTCGGCTTTCACCCTCAAATTCCTTTTCTCTTCCTCCAGAAAAGAAGAATGTGACGTGAGGATATTTCTCAGTCTCTGCGATTCTAATCTGTTTTTTGCCTGCTCGCTCCAGGACTTCTCCTAAAGTGTTGCTAAGATTGTCTTTCTCAAAAAGCACTTTGATACCCTGAAAAGTATCATCGTAATTGGTGAAAGTGATATAGTCTAGATCCAGCTTTTTCATGTTGAAATCCTCAAAGTCTCGCTGCGTGAGTACCTGAGTGATTTCTCTTCCTCTATCAGTACGGAAATTGAAACAAACCACCACATCACCATCTGTCATGATACCAAGCGGTTTATTATCTGCACCAACATGGATGATGGGTCGAATGAATTCATCCGTCACTCCATTATCGTAGGACTTTTGGATGGCTGCTAAAATATTCTTGGACTTCTCTCCCTCACCATTTACCAGAGCATCATAGGCTAGCTTGACACGCTCCCAGCGATTGTCTCGATCCATCGCATAGTATCTCCCTACCACAGATGCGATTTTCCCGGTTGATTTTTGAAGGTGATTTTCCAAGTCCTGAAGGTATTTGACTCCACCTTTAGGATCCGTATCCCGTCCATCGGTAAAAGCGTGAATAAATACATCTTCCAGCTCATGATGCTTAGCTGCATCACAGAGTCCTTTCAAGTGGTCAATATGGGCATGGACTCCTCCATCGGATACCAGACCCATAAAGTGTACCTTTTTCTTATTCTTTTTGGCACTTTCAAATGCTTCCGTCAAAATCGGATGATCTTTTAATTCACCATTTTTGACTGCCTGATTGATTTTTACCAAGTCTTGATAGACCACTCGACCGGCACCGATATTCATATGTCCCACCTCGGAGTTGCCCATTTGTCCTTCGGGCAATCCAACAGCCAAGCCAGAAGCATCCAGTTTGGCATGGGGATAATTTTGATACAGACTATCTACAAAAGGCGTTTTCGCTTTGTCTATGGCAGATACAGCCGGGTTGGTAGCTATGCCCCATCCATCCAGGATCATTAAAAGTACATTCTTTTCCATAGGGGCAAATATATTATTTTTCTCACCATTGTGAGGGGCAGTTCCCATTCCGATTCAGATTCATTTTTTCAAAAAGCAGGAAAGCTACTTCCTAATACTTTTTTGGCTTAGTATTTGTCTAATTGATTCCCAAATGAATGCCCTCCCGTTTATATTAAGTTTATTCTTGATTTTCATGCCCTTGATGGACAAGGAAGATCTCAATGAATCCATCGATCCAGTGATTTTGGCTATTGATTCTGGGAGCAGCAGTGAACTAGCTCGCTATTTCGAAAATAGTATATCCCTGAATATCAATGGCCAACAAGGGGATTTCTCCAAAAACCAGGCAGAACAGGTCATCAGAGATTTTTTCAAAAAAAACCCTCCCTTGAGGTTTCAGCTAGTTTACAGAAGTGAAACCAATCCCAAATTGAGTTCCTACATCGGTGAATATCAAAGTGGTCAGGCAAGCTATCGAGTCTTTATAAAAATCAACCAACTCGATACAGATTTGAAAATTTACAGCCTTGGCTTTGTAAAAGCTTAAGGTAATTTTTCCAAAAACAGCGACTAAACCTTTCAATATGCCTATTTTTGTGGCATGAAGCCTGCCTATCTATCTGATTCAGCCCTAGATCAATTTATACAATCTGCCTTTGCCGAGGACATTGGTCCAGGAGACTATTCTTCACTCTCTGCCTTTCCATCGGATAAACAAGGCAGGGCAAGATTGCTCATCAAAGGCGATGGCATCTTGGCTGGAGTTGAATTGGCTGAGCGAATTTTCAAAGCTTTTGATCCTCGATTGGAGGTAAAAGTCTTCAAAAAAGACGGAGAGGCTGTTTCTTTCGGTGAAATTGGCTTAGAAGTCTCAGGTCCGGCGGCTTCCATTCTTTCTTCTGAAAGACTAGTCCTCAACTGCATGCAACGAATGAGTGGGATTGCCACCAAGACTCACCGTCTTACCCAAAAAATCCTTCATACCAAAGCTCGGCTGATGGATACCCGGAAGACAACTCCCAATTTCCGATTGATGGAAAAGTGGGCTGTTCACATCGGAGGAGGGGTAAATCACCGCTTTGCCCTTTACGATATGGTTATGCTGAAGGATAATCATGTGGACTTCGCCGGAGGAATCCGACAAGCAATCACTAATACCAAAAACTACCTCAAAGCGAATTCGCTCAATCTAAAAATCGAGGTAGAAACCAGAAATCTTCAAGAGGTCGCTGAGGTACTGGAAGTAGGAGGTGTAGACTATATCATGTTGGATAATATGGACTACGATACCATGCGAGAGGCGGTTGATTTAGTAGATGGAAAAATGAGTATTGAAGCTTCTGGAGGAATTACAGAAGAAACCCTGGCAGCTGTGGCTGAATGCGGAGTTGATTTTATTTCCATGGGTGCTTTGACTCACTCAGTGAACAGCATGGATATCAGCTTAAAAGCTTTTTAAAAAAGGTTAAAAATCACCATCTCAATTTTTTTGGCCTTTAATCTGCTTTTGTATTGGAAAAGCAATACCACTATGAAAGGCTTCACCTATACCCTGGCATTTATCTGGCTTATCGCCTGCAGCCCCAAATCTTTTCCGGATAGTAATTGGGAAGGGAAGAAGTGGGTACTTATCGAGCTGAACGGAAACCCTGTTCAGGTATCAGGTACAGACAAAGATGCCCACATTCAGTTTGATGCCGAGTCAAAGCAAATCAGCGGGAATGGTGGATGTAATCGGATTTTTGGGCCTTACGAAATTGAAAAGAATGAGCAACTACAATTCGGCAATTTAGGTTCGACCATGATGGCCTGTCCGGATAGCAGATTTGAAAATGCCTTCTTAGAAGCGATTCGAGCGGTTCGAAGTTACGCTTACGAAGAGGGTCAGCTCATTTTGAAAAATGGTGCTGGTACAGAAATCATCCGGCTTCAATAATCAGAGCCAGCGCTTGAGTCGAAAGGCTATGAGCATTCCAAACGCAGCAATACCCATTCCTCCCAAAACATAAAAATATCCATTTTGGGAGCTCAGTTCGGGCATGTATTCGAAATTCATTCCGTAAACACCTGCGACAAAACTAAGAGGAATGAAAATCGTCGAAATGATCGTTAAGACCTTCATTACATTATTCATCCGGTTCGAAAGACTATTCATATACAAGTCCAACACACCGGATGACATATCCCGAAATACTTCCATAGTCTCAATGACTTGAATGGTATTTTCATATAAATCCCGGATGAAAGGCCGGACTTCTGGAGAAATTTTATGCTCGGCATATTTGTCAAAAGCACCAATCACCTCCCGAAGTGGATAAACAGAGCGGCGTAAATCCATCATCTCCCTTCGCTGAAGGTACAGCGCATTTAGGGTTTCATTTCCAGGTTCGAGCATAGCTTGAGATTCCAGGTTTTCAATTCGCTCGCCGATATTTTCCATGACAGAGAAATAATTGTCAATCACTGCATCAAGCAAAGCATAGAGCAAGTAATCAGTACCTCTATGGCGAATAGGCCTTTTTTGGTCCAGAAGACGGTCTCTGACAAATTGAAATACGTCTCCAGCTTTTTCCTGAAAGGTGATCAAAATATTTTTCTCCATCAAAAAACTCACCTGCTCTTCCGTGATGGGTGACTCATGCGAATTGCACTGAATCATCTTTAGCGTAGCAAAAATGTACTCGTCAAAAACCTCCATTTTGGGACGTTGCTCTACGCTAAGTATGTCCTCCAATGTCAATTTATGGATCCCAAAGAGCTTTCCGATTTGCTCCAGCAAAGCGATATCATGCAAGCCAACCACATCAATCCAGATTACTTTCTTTTGCAAATTGAGGTGATCTTGAAGCTGCGAAAATTCGATTCGTTCTTCTAAAAATTCTGACTCATCATAGGTGATCAGATTGATAAAAACCTCTTCCTGCTTTTTCTCTCCTCCATATACCAAGGATGCAGGAGGAAGCCCCACTTTATGAGAGCGCTTTTTTCTCTTTTTAGTTTTAAAAAGGTTTTGAAATTGCTTCAAGGTGGACTGAGGACGAGGCATAGGCTATGGTTTCTTTTCACCTAGAAATTCGATATTTCTTTTGAGTCCTACAAATTTGGTACGCTTCACAGCAGACTTTTTAAAAACTTTCCGGAAAGTTTCTTCTGTCATTTCTATCCAGTCCTTTTTTGTAAAATCTTTTAAATCCGGATGAAGATCAAAGGCGGGCTCTTGATGTGGACGCGAAAAGCGATTCCATGGGCATACGTCTTGGCAGATATCACAACCAAAAGCCCAGTTTTCCATTTTATCTCTGAAATCGTTTGGGATGGAATCCTTCAGCTCAATCGTCAGATAGGAAATACAACGCGAACCATCCACCACTCCGGGCTGTACGATTGCATCCGTAGGACAGGCATCTATGCAGGCTGTGCAAGTGCCGCAATAATCTTTGGCTATTGGAGAATCAGGCTCTACTTCTAGATCGATGATCAATTCGGCCAAAAAGAAGAAACTTCCCATCTCCCGATTGAGCAGCAAACTGTTTTTACCTATCCAACCCAACCCGGCCTTTTGTGCCCATTGTCGCTCCATCACAGGTGCCGAATCCACAAAAGCCCGCCCTTCGATCTCCCCGATTTCTTCCCGGAGATCCTCCAAAAAAGTCTTCAACTTATCCTTGATGACAAAGTGATAGTCTTGGCCATAGGCATATTTTGCGATCTTGATATCCTCGGCTTTTTCAGGAAGTTTTTTCTCGGGAAAGTAATTGTAAATCAGGGAGACGACAGTTTTTGCGCCCGGAACGAGTTTGCGAGGGTCCAGTCGTTTGTCGAAGTGATTTGCTAAATAAGCCATTTGGCCCTGATAGTTGCGATTCAGCCAATCCTCCAATCGAGGCGCTTCTTCTTCTAAAAATTCTGCCTTAGCGATTCCACAAAAATCGAAGCCCAATCGCTTGGCAGTCGATTTGATGGTTTGGGCTTTTTTTTCTAATGAGGTCATGCAGACCCCAATTTATGACTTTATTCCTCTCGCCTCAAATCCGGTCTATCCTGATACCATTGCTCTTCAAAAGTCTCTTCGATCTGAACCGGTGCAACCAACACAGACCATACCATCCAGATGACCAAGAAAGGTCCTGCCATAAATAGCAACCATACCAATGGGAGGGCTACATTCAATTGAATCAGCGTCACGAAGATGATCAGAGCTCCCGTCACAAAACCTACCGCAAATTCATAATTCTTCATCTTTTTCGTGTTTTTAGTGGATAATGAAAACTCCATTCCCTTTCAGATTGTTATCCAGACGTGTAACTTATGATTTGATTAGCTCGATTTTTAGCAAGGCCTGTCTTGCTTCTCGAGTCTAGTATCTAAAAATCTGACTATGAAAGGCTTTCGCTTTACTCAATATATCCCACCCCAAGATCCAGAGAAAAATACCTTTGAGAATCTGCTCAATATTTTCCTTCAACTCGTCACGATGACCGGAGGAGATGTGGCAGAGGCACTCAACTGGCTTTCTAATCTGGACAAACGATACAATCTCACCAATCCCAATTATGGGATAGGGGACTTCATTGAAGACCTCAAAACCAAAGGGTACCTCACTGAAGAAAATCAAAAAGGGGAGTTCAAAATCACTGGAAAAGCTGAGCAAACGATCCGAAAATCAGCTTTGGAGGAAATTTTTGGCAAACTAAAACGAGGAAAATCAGGACAGCACAAAACCACCCACTCTGGTCCTGGTGATGAGCGGGGTACTGACCGTAGGGCTTATGAATTTGGTGATAATCTAGATCAAATCGCACTGACCGATTCGCTTCGGAATGCACAGGCAAATCACGGATTTTCAGGAGATTACTTGCTGACCGAAGATGATTTGGAAGTAGTTGAGCAGGAATACCGATCGCAAACTTCCACCGTGCTCATGATTGATATTTCCCACTCCATGATTCTATATGGTGAGGATCGCATCACCCCTGCAAAGAAAGTGGCAATGGCCTTGGCCGAATTGATTAAAACTCGCTATCCAAAGGATACCCTGGATGTGATTGTCTTTGGAAATGATGCCTGGCAGATCGAAATCAAAGATTTACCCTATCTACAAGTAGGACCCTATCACACCAATACTGTGGCAGGACTGGAACTGGCGATGGATTTACTTCGAAGAAGAAAAAATCCAAACAAGCAGATTTTCATGATTACCGACGGAAAACCTACCTGCCTCAAAGTCGGAATTAAGTATTACAAAAATGCCTTCGGAATTGACAGCAAAATATTAAATGAGACCCTCAAACTCGCTGCTCAATGTCGAAAGCTGAAGATACCGGTGACGACCTTTATGATCGCCTCGGACCCCTATCTGAAAGAATTTGTGAAAGAATTTACACAAGTCAATAATGGAAACGCCTATTACAGTTCGTTGAAAGGACTGGGCGATTTGATTTTTGAAGACTATAGAAGAAACCGAACCAAACGCTTTTAAACAAACGCATGGACTACCAAAAACTTACCGGAAAAGAACTAACCCAAATCCGAACTTTAGGCCAATTGAAGGCCGCCGGATATCAACCCAAATCTATTAAAGAAGAACTTCGAGACAATCTAATCGCTAAAATCAAGCAAAAGGAAAATGTTTTTGAAGGAATCTGGGGATATGAGGATACAGTTATTCCTGATATCGAACGCGCTATTTTGTCGCGGCACAACATCAACCTCCTTGGTCTTCGTGGTCAAGCAAAAACCCGAATTGCCAGGATGATGACCCTCCTTCTAGACGAATACGTACCGCTTGTGTACGGTTCCGAATTAAACGATGATCCTTTGGCACCATTGACTTCCTACGCCAGAAATCTAATCGAAGAGCGGGGAGATGATACACCGATCACTTGGTGGCATAGAAATGATCGCTACACAGAAAAATTAGCAACTCCCGATGTGTCTGTAGCTGATTTGATTGGGGATGTGGACCCTATCAAAGCCGCTACTATGAAACTCAGCTACAATGATGAGCGAGTTATCCACTATGGCCTGGTTCCAAGATCACATCGCTCCATCTTCGTAATCAATGAATTGCCGGATTTGCAGGCGAGAATCCAAGTGGCTCTGTTCAATATTTTACAGGAAGGGGATATTCAGATTCGAGGCTTCAAATTGCGATTACCACTGGATATTCAATTTGTATTCACAGCGAATCCTGAAGATTACACCAACCGTGGAAGTATCGTGACTCCTCTAAAAGACCGGATCGAGAGTCAGATCATCACCCACTATCCGAAGTCCATCGAAATAGGTAAAAAGATCACTGCTCAAGAGGCCAACCTGAAGGGTAAGCCTGTGGATAACATTTACATTCCGGAACTGATGAAAGACTTGATCGAACAGATTGCAGTCGAAGCAAGAGGTTCAGAGTATGTAGATGAAAAATCAGGAGTTTCGGCCCGATTGACGATTTCTGCTTATGAAAACTTGATTTCAGCAGCAGAAAGGAGGCTTTACCTGAATGGGGAAGAAAATACAACCGTACGAATTGCGGACTTGATTGGCGTGATTCCAGCCATTACGGGGAAGGTAGAATTAGTCTACGAGGGAGAACAAGAAGGCGCGGGTTTGGTTGCGTACAATTTAATTGGAAAAGCGATACGTTCTCAGTTTATCAACTATTTCCCATCGCCTGAGTCGAAAAAGAAATCAAAAGAAGGAGACCCTTATGTGATTCCTTTGGCTTGGTTTGGTGAAGGAAATGAATTGGACATTCTTGCTTCCCAATCAGATAAAGAATACAAGCAAGCACTCCATGAGGTCCCCGGCCTTGAAGAAGTAGTGACCGGATTAGTCAAGAATTTACCGGAGAAAGAGAAGGAATTCTTCATGGAATTTGCCCTTCATGGCTTGGCTGAATACTCTCAGCTTAGTAAAAATTTACTAGACACCGGCTTACAGTTCAAGGATCTCTTCAGCTCCATGTTCAATATGGGTCCTGGAGAGGATGAGGATTTTGACGAAGATGATTTATAAGAAAGGGGCTTTGGCCCTTTTTTCATTTAAAATCCTCTGACAACAATTTTGTAATAAATTATGTACATATTTGTGTACATAATAATTTTGATATGTTAACGACGACTTTATCTGATTTCAGGAAAGATATCAAAAGATACTTTGATCAAATTTCCCAAAATTTTGAAACATTGATTATAAACCGAGGAAAAGATAGTGGAATTGTGATCATGTCTTTGGCCGAATACAATTCCCTAAAAGCCACTCATCATGAACTTTCCTCTAAAGTAAATGAAGAGCGACTCGATGCTGCTATTCAAAAGCTAAAATCTGGAAAATCATTCGAGAAACAACTGCTTGAAGAATGAAATTCGTATTCGTTGAAGAATCTTGGGAGGACTATCTCTATTGGCAAAAAACCGACAAAAAGAAACTGAAAAGAATCAACGAGCTGTTAAAAGATATTTCCAGACACCCTTTTGAAGGAATTGGAAAACCAGAACCATTAAAATTCAAATATTCAGGATTTTGGTCAAGAACAATAGACCAAGAACATCGATTAATCTATCAGGTAAAAAATGATGAAATTCTAATTGCCAAGTGTAGATTTCATTACGATTGATTCTAAAAAAAAGCTGAAGAAGACTTAAATGCCTTTTTTGCTTTCAAACTTTTACTCCATACCTTTGCATCAGATCATAAGGGGTGCCCTAAAATCACGGGCTGAGATCATACCCATATTACCTGATCCGGGTAGTGCCGGCGAAGGGAAATGAGCAAGCAAAGTATACACACTGAAGGCAGGACTGGTACCAACTGGCTTTTTTGTCGTCCACTTTTGCAAAACGGGTAAACAAATACGGATGACTTCCCCTAAGTCCTCCCATGTTTCATCCAATCACCCGCAAGGGAAAAAGTATCATGAAAAATTTATGGCTAAGTCTGGCGTTTTGCCTGACTTTATCTGCTGCATTTGCACAGCAGCAAATCAAGGGAAAAGTAGTAGATCAATCCTCCAACACTCCACTAATTGGAGCGGCTATTTGGGCTGAAGGAACGGGTAGAGGAGTAGTGACAGACTCCGATGGGAATTTTACTCTAAGCAAGCTCCCTGATGGAAAAGTAACCATCCGCGTATCCTACCTAGGCTATGGATCCCTCACGGAGGAAATTACTTTGCCTTATTCCGAGACGCTTGTTTTCAAGCTTGAAAGCAAAGATTTCCTTTCAGAGGAATTCATTGTATCCGCCACTCGGGCATCAGAAACGACTCCAACGACCTTCAAAACATTCGATAAGGCCGAATTGGCCAAGCGAAATCTAGGTCAGGATATTCCGATTCTACTGAATTTCACTCCTTCTGTGGTCTCTCACTCGGATGCTGGGGCCGGAGTAGGTTATACCGGGATTCGTATTCGGGGTTCGGATCAAACACGAATCAATGCTACCATTAATGGAATCCCACTTAATGACGCAGAATCCCATGGAGTATTCTGGGTCAATATGCCGGATTTTGCTTCTTCTGTAGAAAATGTACAGATACAACGCGGCGTAGGAACCTCCACCAACGGTGCGGCCACTTTCGGGGCCAGTCTCAACTTCCAGACCGATACCCGAAGAGATGATGCCTATGCCGAAATCGACAATGGATTTGGCTCATTCAATACTTGGAGACATACTGTCAAAGCTGGTACTGGTCTTCTCAACAATCGCTTTGCAGTGGATGCAAGACTCTCTCAAATTACCTCCGATGGCTTTGTGGATCGTTCCTTTTCGGATCTCCGCAGCTGGTTTGTCTCTGGTGGCTACTACGGTGAAAAAAGCGTGATCAAATTGATTGCTTTCTCTGGTAAAGAACAAACCTATCAATCTTGGTGGGGACTTCCAGAGGATAAATTGGAAGATGATCGGACATGGAATTACTACACCTACGACAATGAAACGGACAATTATCAGCAGGATCATTACCAATTAATCTACACCGGACAAATCGGAAGCAACTGGAAAACAAATTTCGCGCTTCACTACACCTATGGCAGAGGGTACTACGAGCAATTCAGAGAGGATGATGATTTTGCAAGCTACAATCTGCCCAATGTAGAAATCGGTGAAGAAGTAATCAGCAGCACTGATTTCATTAGAAGAAGATGGCTAGACAATGATTTCTACGGTTTTATCGGTTCAGCTAATTATATATCTGACAATGGTAAACTCGACTTTATCTTAGGAGGTGGAGCCAATCGCTACGATGGAGGACACTTTGGCGAGATTATTTGGGCAAGAATTGCAGGGAATACCAATATCCGAGATCGATACTACGATAATAATGCAATCAAAGACGATCGGAATATCTATGCTAAAGCAACCTACGAAATCAAGCCGGGATTGAATATTTTCGGAGACCTTCAAGTCCGGGGAATTGACTATTCTTTCAAAGGGATAAATGATGATTTGAGAATAGTAGATGGCCAAGAGTCTTACACCTTTTTCAATCCAAAATTTGGCTTTTCTTATGAAAAAGGAGAACGAACCTACTATGCAAGTTTTGCAGTGGCAAATCGTGAACCAACCCGGTCTGACTTTACCGACAACCCCATCACAGAAGTGCCCCGGCCTGAGCGTCTAAACAACATCGAGGCTGGTGTCAGATCCAGAAGTGGAAATTTCACCTACAATGCCAACTTCTACTACATGGGCTATCAGGATCAACTCATCCTGACTGGACAGATCAATGATGTAGGAGCCTATATCCGTGAAAATGTGGAGTCTTCCTATCGAGCAGGAATCGAGCTAGACGGTGCCTATCAGCTTTCAAAGCAGTGGACTTTGGGAGGAAATATTGCCTTTAGCCAAAATAAAATCGCTGAGTTCACAGAATACATCGATGACTATTCCGTAGAGGAGTTTCAGCAAGAGACTTTTACCTACACGGACACCGATATTGCTTTCTCACCGAATGTGGTCGGGTCGGCTATTATAGAATTCCAGCCTACTAAAAATCTGTCAGTCAATTGGTTCAGCAAATATGTAGGCCGACAATTCCTTGACAACACCTCGAATGTGGACCGCTCATTGGACGCCTTCTTTACCAACGACCTTCGAATTAGCTATTCGGTCCAACCTCGCTATTTCAAAGGGTTGGAGATCAACTTACTCATCAATAATATCTTCAATGAACTCTACGAGCCAAACGGCTACACCTTTAGCTATTTTGTACCAGGAGGAAATGGACGTGAATTGATCACAGAGAACTTCTATTATCCTCAGGCAGGAACCAATTTCTTGCTTGGGTTGAAATTGAAATTCTAAACCTTGTAAAATAAAAGGGTCCTGCATTCTAATTTACAGGACCCTTTTTCAATAGTTATTGATTTTTTAATATGATTTTATGCATTCTCTTTTCCTTCGAATGAAATTACTTCATCACCCAGATAGTGTGGATAAATCTTTAAATGTTGCTTTTTGACTTCTTCGGTCAGGCGTTCTCGGAATAAATCCACGTTTTGTCCAGAACCGGCAGCCATGAATACAGGTTCAATTCCAGTCTTTTTCTTATATGCTTCTGCCAATGCCCCAAAATCCTTAAAGTCTGCATCCTGAAGATCCATCTCGGACATTTCCATGATTTTCTCTTCAGAAGGCATGGTTTCAACAAGATCTATTTTATTGAAAACCAAAAGAATGGGTTTATCACCGGCATTTATTTCCCGAAGTGTTTGATTCACCACTGCAATATGGTCTTCGTAGTTTGGATGAGAAATATCCACCACATGGACCAAAAGATCGGCCTCACGAATCTCATCCAGGGTGGACTTAAATGACTCTATCAAGTGGGTCGGCAGCTTTCGAATAAAACCAACTGTATCTGAGAGAAGAAATGGAATTTGCTCCAACACTACCTTGCGAACAGTAGAATCTACCGTAGCAAAAAGCTTGTTCTCAGCCAAAATATCCGTTTTGGTAATCAGGTTCATCAGCGTACTTTTTCCCACATTGGTATAACCAACCAAAGCCACTCTGACAATCCCCTTTCTTCCTTTTCGCTGAGTCTCACCTTGCTTTTCTATTTGTCTGAGCTTTTGCTTCAGCAGCGTAATCTTGTTTCGAATGTCCCGCTTATCCGTCTCGATCTCCTTTTCACCGGCACCACCACGAGTCGATGTACCTCCTCGCTGACGCTCCAAGTGTGTCCACATTCGGGTAAGACGGGGAAGCAAATATTGATAGCGAGCTAGCTCAACCTGGGTTTTGGCTTGGGCGGTTTGGGCGCGTTGAAGAAAAATATCCAAAATCAATAAGGAGCGGTCATAGACTTTCACCTTGAGTTCGTTTTCAAGGTTTTTCATCTGTGAAGGACTCAAGTCATCATCAAAAATGACCATATCCACTTCAAAATGCGTGATATAGGCCAAAATTTCTTCCAGCTTTCCCTTACCGATAAATGTGCGTATATCTGGTTTTTCCATCCGTTGGGTAAAGCGATAAACCGCTTTTACGCCTAAAGTCTCTGCCAAAAAAGACAGCTCTTCCAGATGTTCTTCTACTTCAAAGTCCGACTGCTGCTGACGAATCAGCGAAACCAACACAGCAGTCTCCTGCCTAGGCGCGGTATCAAACAGTTTTTGAAGTTTTCTTGAATATTTACTCATAGTATCTTTTCTTCTTGAATAATGTAGACTTCGCGTCAATAGTTCAGCTTTTCTAAAGTCTCAATCGACAGCAAGTCAAGTTTTAACAACAAATGTCGGGATAATTCCACGATATTGATTAGGATACTCGTCTACGGAATACTTATTTTAAAGCCTCAAACTCTACCCCCATGCCAAATATTATTACCACCAAACTCGACGGCTTGGTCGAGATAAGACCAAAAATCTTTGAGGACCCAAGAGGATACTTCTTTGAATCTTTCCGAAAAGACTGGTTTGATGAAGTGGGAATATCCGTCGATTGGAAACAAGATAATCAATCCTTTTCTCAAAAGGGAACCGTTCGAGGACTTCACTTTCAGAGAGCCCCATACGCACAAGCAAAATTGGTCCGAGTTGTACAAGGAAAAGTGTTGGATGTAGCCGTAGATTTAAGAAAGGGCTCTCCAACTTTTGGACAGTCTCACACGGTCCTGCTGGATGCACAGCTTCACAACTTGCTTTACGTTCCTGTTGGCTTTGCTCATGGGTTTTCTGTTTTAGAGGACGCGATTTTTCTTTACAAATGTTCTGAATATTATCACTTTCCAAGTGAAGGGGGAATTCGATGGAATGACCCGGCTTTGGAAATCGATTGGAAAGTGAGTGAGCCAATTATTTCCGAAAAAGATCAAAAATGGCCAAGTTTGCAGGAATTCAAAGAACAATCTGGAGGAGGATTATAAGAAGTGGGAATACTTGATTTTCTAAAGCGTAAACCGGTAGAGGTAGAGGAACTTGATTTGAGTTGGTTGAGAGCAGATATGCACTCCCATTTGATCCCGGGCATCGATGATGGCTCAAAGACCATGGAGGAATCCCTGACTCTTATCCGTGAGTTGTCAGATCTAGGACTCAGCAAGCTGATCACGACTCCTCACGTCATGTCTGAATACTATCGAAACACCCCAGAAACTATTCAGATGGGTCTGGAAGACCTGCGAAGAGCCGTGAAAAAAGAGGGTTTGGATATTGAGATCGAAGCTGCCGCGGAGTATTACATGGACGAGATCTTTTTGGAGAAAGTAAAATCCGGAGAAAAATTACTCTCTTTTGGTGACAACTATGTCCTAGTCGAGACAGGATTTATCAATAAGCCCCAAATGCTTCTCGAATCCTTTTTTCAAATGGAAATGGCCGGTTATAAGCCTGTATTTGCCCATCCTGAAAGATATCAATACCTGATCGCTGATAAAAAACTCCAAGAGGAAATCCTCGAGCGCAATATTCTTCTTCAAGTGAATATGCTTTCTTTGACTGGCTTTTATTCTAAGCATGTCAAAGACTTTGCAGAAAGCCTCATCGATACCGGGAATGTTAGGTTTTTAGGCTCAGACTGTCACAATCAGCGATACGTGGATATGCTCAAAACCCTTTCGGCAACCCGATACTACTCCAAGATCAAAGAATCTTCCTGGCTCAACACCCAACTCTAACTCTTCGATGAATATCCTCATTACGGGAATCACGGGACTTTTCGGTAGTTTTTTAGCAGCTGAGTTTTCTTCTCTTGGAAAAATTCACGGCATCAAAAGACCCAATTCTTCAACCAGACTGGTGGACGAACTCAATCTATCCATTCAATGGAAAGAAGCGGACTTAAATGATCAGCAGTCTCTAGAGGAAGCATTAGAAGGGATGGACCTAGTCATCCATGCAGCCGGATTGGTATCTTTTAATCCAAAAGACTCTGATACTCTGTATCAGACGAATGTCAAAGGAACCCGGAACCTGGTGAATGCCATGATCCAAGTTGGGATTCCTAAGCTGATCCATGTATCCTCCGTGGCAGCAATCGGAAGAAGTTCAGAGATCCATCGCGTAGATGAAAAATTCAAATGGACCGATTCTCCACTGAATACCGAATATGCCTGCTCCAAGTATGAGGCAGAGTTGGAAGTATGGCGGGGAGAGCAGGAAGGACTTCAGGTATTAATTGTAAATCCCTCAATCATCTTAGGCAAGATCTCCCATCAGCGAAGCAGCACTGCGATCTATGACTATGTTTTGGAGCAGAAAAGCTATTATCCCAAGGGAAGCGTCAACTATATCGATGTGCGGGATGCGGCGAAAGTCTCCCGGATCCTTTTTGAAAAACAAAAATGGGGTCAACGCTATATTCTCAGTGCAGGATCTGTTTCCTACCAATCCTTTTTTGAAAAAATGGCCCATACCTTTGGGAAAAAAGCTCCCAGCAAAGCCCTGCCAGATAATTTGCTCAGACTGGCCGTTTGGTATGCAGGGTTCAGCCGATTTTTGAGAATTTCCAAGATTCCACTCAATAAAAAAACAGCAATGCTCTCCCGATTAGAAATCCACTATGACAATCAGAAAGTCAAAGCTGAAACGGGCTATTCTTTCAAAAGCCTTGCTGAATCATTTCAATGGGCCAAGTAAACTTAATTCTCATTCTGTTCGTTGCAAAGTCTGCCAGAATCGGATCTGTTTTTTTTCACAAAAATTACCAATCCGAGGTATTGCTGCATCAATTTATTTGGTAACTTATAAAAACCTTAACCTACTCGAATGACAGGAGATCACGATCACGATTGGGAAAGCGACAAAAAGCTTGTTGAGCGATTTGAAAATTCCCTAAAAGCCAATTTGGATCTGTTTTTTGACGAGGAAGAACTCGAAGACATCATCCGATTTTATTTTGATCAGCAGCGATTTATGAAAGCCATGAAAGCAGCCGATCATGCTCTGGAAAAGTTTCCTTTTTCGATAGAAATCAAGCTGCTTAAAGCTCAAAGTCTGATCTTTATGGATGAGGTCGACGAAGGACTTTCCCTGTTGGAAAATATCAATAATATCTCTCCAAATAACGAGGAGATCATCCTCGCTTTAGCAAATGCCCATATCATTTCTGGAAATCCCCAAGAAGGAATTGAGCTACTGGAGCGGTTTTTACCACTAGCGGAGGATAAAGCGGAGGTTTTCTATTCTTTGGGCAATCTTTTCCGCGCCAAAGGAGACAATAAGCAAGCAAGCCATTATTTCAAAGAAGCTGTCAAGCTCCGAATCAATCATGAAGATGCACTTTTCCAGCTCGCAATGATCACGGAGGAGGAAGGCTCCTTTGATGAAATCCTGCATTTTTATCAGGAATTTATCGATCAAGACCCCTATTCTGCTGGAGCTTGGTACAATCTCGGGGTAGTTTACAATCGCTTGGGAAAATTCGAGGAAGCGATCAAGGCTTACGACTATGCCTTGCTAATTGATGAGTCATTTGCTTCTGCGTATTTCAATTTGGGAAATGCCCTGATGAATACCGAGCAATTCGAGCAGGCACGTGAAGCTTATCAAAACACGATCAATTGTGAAGGAGCCAACGCCGAAAACTGCTGCTATTTAGGCGCCGCCTATGAAAAGCTGGGTCAAATCGACGAGGCTTTCAAGTATTTCAAAAAATCGGCTAAGCTAGACGAGGAATATGACGATGCTTGGTTTGGGCTAGGGATGTGCATGCTGAAAAAAGAAAAGTTTTTCGAGGCCATTCATTATTTCAAAAAAGCACTCAACCTGAGCAAAGAAAATCCGAATTATTGGGTTGGGCTGGCAGATGCAGAATTTAATTTGGGAAATCTGCAAGCAAGCTCCGAGGCCTATGAAGAGGCGATCAATCTTGAGCCGGGTATCATGGAGACCTACGTGAACCTCTCTGTAATTTATTTTGACCAAAACCGCTTTGAAGAAGCCATCGACGTCATCAATGAGGGAATTGAGGAACTTCCCGAGGCTGCAGAGCTCTATTATCGAATGGTCGTCTACCAAATAAAAATGGGTAAATACAAGGAAGCGTTTTCATATTTGGAAAATGCCTTAACTTTGGACTTCGACAGGCATACGATTTTGTATGATTTGATGCCCGAACTCCAGAAGCAGAAGGCGATCTACAAGCTCATTGCCCAGTACAAAGAAGAAAACCCCTAGCTTGTTATTTTAAAAATTTCACCTCCATGAATTATGTGCTGAAGAATATCCCGGTACGAACTGAAAAGCCACGTACCTCGGGATTCACCATGGCTATGGACAAAGGCCTTAGCATCAGAGAAGTAGAAGACTTTATGAGCATCTGCTCTGACTATGTTGACATTGTCAAACTCGGATGGGCCACCTCCTATGTGACCAAAAATCTCAAAGAGAAGATTGAAATCTACCGAGAAGCTGGTGTCCCTGTTTATTTGGGTGGTACTTTGTTTGAAGCTTTCATCGTCCGTGGTCAGTTTGATGACTACCGAAAAGTCCTAGACAAGTATAATCTAGAATATTGCGAAGTCTCTGACGGTTCGATTTCCCTCAATCACGATAAAAAGTGTGAATTCATCTCTACGCTTTCGCAGCAAGTGACCGTTCTTTCTGAGGTGGGCTCTAAAGATGCCGCCAAAATCATTCCTCCCTACAAATGGATCGAGCAAATGCAAACAGAACTTGACGCAGGAGCTTGGAAAGTAATCGGTGAGGCTAGAGAAGGCGGAAATGTTGGGCTTTTCCGTGATTCCGGAGAAGTGAGACAAGGATTGGTAGAAGAGATTCTAACCAAAATTCCAGAGGAAAAAATCATCTGGGAAGCTCCTATCAAGTCTCAGCAAGTTTGGTTTATCAAACTCCTTGGAGCCAATGTAAACTTGGGAAATATCAGCCCTTCAGAAGTGATTCCCTTGGAAACAATCCGCTTGGGATTGAGAGGCGACACCTTCGACCATTTCCTAGGCGATATCAAGCTGTAAATTTTACATTATTTCGGGCTGATCGAATCCATCGGTCAGCCTTTATTTTTCTATGAGATCGATCAAAAAGTACCTCCTTAACTACCTGAAAGGACTGGCTATGGGTGCCGCAGATATCGTTCCCGGTGTCTCCGGCGGATCCATTGCGCTTATTACAGGTATCTACCAGCAGCTGCTCGACAGTATCAATTCCTTCAACAAAGAAAATCTCTCCCTTCTGCTGAAGTTTGAGCTCAAAGGCTTTTTCAAGTCGGTAAACGGTAAGTTTTTATTGAGCCTGGTTTTGGGGATTTTGACGAGTGCATTTACACTCTCGAGGCTAATCACCTACTTGATGGATGAGCACCCCATCCCGCTGTGGTCTTTTTTCTGTGGCTTGATCTTAGTCAGCGCCTTTTGGATCCTAAAGGAAATCAAACGCTGGCATCTAGGAGTGGTGCTTGCTGTAGTTTTGGGAACAGCACTAGCTTGGTGGGTGACTGAGCTTCCGCCTACGAGCTCTCCTGACGCAACCTGGTTTACCTTTGTTGCTGGGGCGATCGCCATCTGTGCCATGATTTTGCCAGGGATCAGCGGAAGTTTCATTTTGCTCATTTTAGGTAAATATGAAAACATTATGACTGCTATTTCCGAGAGAGACCTTTTTACCTTGGGGGTATTTGCAGCTGGCTGCGTAGTTGGAATTTTGTCCTTCAGCCGAGTGATTTCCTGGCTTTTGAAGAAATTCTATTCAACCACGATTGGCTTACTTTCAGGATTTATGCTTGGCTCGATCAACAAACTCTGGCCTTGGAAAGTAGTCACCCAATACCGAACCTCTTCCTCAGGTGAGCAAAAGCCCTTTTTGACTGAAAATCTCTGGCCTTCTGAATATTTTGAGCAAGTAGGCCTTGAGCCAAATTTGGGTTTGGCAATAGCTGGCTTTGTCGGAGGAATTATCCTGGTTTTGGGAATTGATCTAGTTGCTGACTATCTGAAAAAATAATGCGAAAATTTGGCTTAATTGGTTTTCCATTGGGACACTCTTTCTCAAAGAAATATTTCACAGAAAAATTTCAAAAAGAAGGACTAGACGATTGTCAATTTGAGCTTTTTGAAATCGAAACAGCCGACCAACTCAAAAAAATTGTTGCCGAAAACCCTTCTCTAGAAGGTCTCTCCGTAACCATTCCCCACAAGCAAGCGGTCATTCCACTTTTGAATGATTTGGATCCTGCTTGCGCTGCTATCGGCGCAGTGAATTGTATCCAAATCAAGGATGGAAAGCTCATCGGATACAATACCGATTACATCGGGTTCAAAGATTCACTCGAAGCTTGGCTTGAAGGAAAAAACGTCTCTGCCATCGTTTTGGGGACTGGCGGTGCGTCCAAAGCTGTCTCCAAAGCATTGGAGGATTTAGAGATCGAATCTTTGTCTGTATCACGCAAAACCACTGATTCGAGTATCAGCTATGAGGAATTGGCTGGAAAACCCGAGTTTTTTGAAAAGTACCGGTTGATCATCAACTGCACGCCATTAGGTACTTTTCCAAACACAGATGCCATGCCATCAATTTCAAAGGAAGCTTTTACCAAAAATACCCTCGTTTATGACCTGGTCTATAATCCGGCAGTTACGAAGCTCATGCAAACTTGTCTGGACAAGGGTGGAAAAGCCAAAAACGGCCTAGAAATGCTCGAAGGTCAGGCTGAAGCTGCCTGGAAAATCTGGAATTCCTAATTAGGGTCAATCAATAATTCTGCGTGGAATATCCCGCGGCAATCGGGTGAGCAATTCGTAGTTCACCTGCTGGGTAGACTCCGAAAAGGAAGCTACGGTAATCTCTTTCCCTTTTTGCTTTCCAATCATCACTACCTCATCTGCAATCTGCACATCCTTGACGTGAGAGACATCTACAGCTATGGCGTTCATGGTGACCGTCCCCACTACCTGGCAGTGCTTCCCTCCAATCAAAACCAGGCCCGAATTGGAAAGTAACCTGCTGTAGCCATGTCCATATCCAACAGGTACGATGGCCAAAAGCATATTTTTCAAGGCCATAAAGCTATTTCCATAGCCAACAAACTCACCCATTTCGACCTTTTTGACGCTCATTACCTGACTTTTCCAAGTGATCAGCCGCTTTAAAGGATTCTTATTGGCTTTCGGAAGATCCTTTAGCTTCGCAAAGAAAGTTTCCTTGGTCGGCCAGAAGCCATAGCCCGCTATTCCGATTCGAACCATATCCATGATCGTTTCCGGAAAAATTAAAGTTGCTGCAGAGCAGGCCGTGTGGTATCGGTTGAAAAAGAGATTATTTTCGGAAAGAAAATTTTTGAAATCATAGTAGACAGCAATTTGGTTTTTGACCCGAACATAATTACTGACACTTTCAGCTCCGGCATAATGTGTACATAAACCCTCTAAAATGACATAATCCTTTGCCTCTTGCAGAAGCGAAACGAGCTGAGCTCGATCTTCCCAATCAAAACCTGTCCGATGAAAGCCTGTCTCTAATTCCACGTGAATTTTAGCTGCAATTCCCAAGTCTTGGGAGACTTGAATAGCTTTCTGAAGCCGATCAAAATCAAAGACATAAAAGCTAATTCCAGCCTGAATCAAATCCGGAAGCTCGGAATCATACAGCATGCCCAAAATCATAATCTCGGACTTTCGCGTGGAATGCCTACGAACGAGCCATGCCTCATCAGAGCTAAAGGTACTGAAGTGTCGAATTCCTGCACGCTCAGCGATTTCGACCATCTGAGCAATGCCGTGTCCATAGGCATTTCCCTTGACCACCGCAGAGATGGTTGGTTTAGGCCCAATTTCCGAGCGGATATAGCGGATATTCTGTCGGTAAGCTTTCGCACTTATTTCTAAACGGGAAGTCGGTATGCCATCAGGTAATTCTTGCATGGCTAAAAATTAAGCCTCATTACCTCCAAATCCCAAAGCTTTCCTACTTTTATTCAAAATCAGGATGATGGAAGAGCAAAAAGATAAAATCAGATGCCCTTGGTGCTTGGGCTTTCCACAATACATCGAATATCATGATAAGGAATGGGGCGTGCCCGTCTATGATGATAGGTTGCATTTTGAGTTTTTAGTTTTGGAATCAGCGCAGGCAGGCTTGAGTTGGGCGACGATTCTGAAAAAGCGGGAAGGCTATCGCAAAGCTTTTGCGGATTTTGACTACCAAATCGTCGCTGAATTTCCTGATAGCTATGTGGAGGAATTGCTGCAAGACACAAGTATTATCCGCAATAAGCTCAAGATCAAAGCGGCTATCAACAATGCCCAGCGATTTATGGAAATACAAAAGGAGTTTGGTTCTTTTAGCGAATATATCTGGTCTTACGTAGGAGGAAAACCCATCCAAAACCAACTGATAAGCATGAAAGATGCTCCGGCTACCTCGACCGAATCAGACCGTCTCGCCAAAGACCTAAAGAAAAGAGGCTTTAAATTTTTAGGATCTACGACAATCTACGCCCATATGCAGGCCACGGGCTTGGTGAATGATCATTTGGTGGATTGCTTTCGATATAAGGAAGTTTTGGAATTAAACGAAAGCAAAGAAAATTAACCAAACGATAAAGAGCAGTGGAAGCAAAATCGGAAGTGAGAAGCGGATGATATAGCCAAAGAAGGATGGCATTTTGATTCCGCTTTGCTCGGCGATTGACTTCACCATAAAGTTGGGTCCATTTCCGATATAGGTCATCGCTCCAAAGAATACCGAGGCAATGGCAATAGCCATCAGTTCAAAAGCAGAATCATGGAATCCATCCGCAGCAAACTGCCGCACCTCCTCAATATTATTAATCGAAGCTCCTTTGGAAGCCATAGCGGCCGCTAAGAAATTCAAATAGGTTGGGGCATTGTCCAGGAACCCTGATAAAATACCCGTTCCCCAATAGAGGGTATTATGAGTGATCAACGCTGAACCTTCAGGAGACTTGGCGAAGTTGCCTACCAACTCCAAGGCAGGCATCATCGTGCCGAAAATCCCAATAAAGATGAATGCCACCTCACGGATAGGTTCGAAGTTAAATTCATTCCCTTTGATCGCGCGCTGATCAGCAAAGCGATAGGACAGAAATGCAACGGATAGCATAATGATTTCCCGCAGGAAGGAGAATTTTTGTCCGTCATAGACAATTGCCGGTACCCACTCGATCACATTCGGATCCAAGAAGACCGAACAAATCACGATGAAAAGCCATCCAAAGTTCTTCACTCCGATCAGGGTAAACTTATTGGTGTAGGTAGTTTCTTCCAATTCACTATCATCTCCGGCACGTCCCAGTTTGCGATCGATAAAATAGAATGCTACTGCTAGCACAGCCAAAGCGAAAATCCAAGCAGGCCAGTTATGTTCTAGGGTCCAGAAGAATGGAATTCCCTTCAAGAAACCCAAGAAAAGTGGCGGGTCACCGATCGGAGTCAGAGAACCTCCCACATTACTCACCATGAAAATAAAGAAGATGATGTGATAAGCTTGAATATTTCCTTTATTCAATCGGATGAAAGGTCTTATCAAAAGCATGGATGCTCCTGTAGTACCAATCAAATTGGAAATTAAAGCACCGATTAAAAGCAAACTGACATTTGCCAGTGGCGTGGCTTTCTTGTCAATTTCTATCAGAATCCCTCCTGAGGCAATGTAAAGTGATGCCAATAAGGCTATGAATTGCACATACTCAGCCAAGGCATGAACAGGACCATGGACATTCTGAAGGATGAATAAGTAATAGGAAACGACCAACAAGGCTAAGGCCACAGCAATCTTAGGATAGTTGTGATGCCAAAAATGCTCATAAAAAAGAGGGCCAGTGGCAATCATCAGCAGCAAGGCAACAAAAGGAATCACCAACCAACCTGGAGGTGCATGATGTGCTTCCTCTCCATGGTCTCCTCCATGATCTTCAGCACTTTGTCCATGCTCAGTATTCGAGGATTCCGTAGACTGATGATCTTGGTCAGCAAGGATTTCTAAGGAAACCGCTTCCTTCGCAAAACTTTTCTGTACTGAGAAAGCCTGAAAAAATAATATTCCGAAAAGTAGGGTAACTACTGGTATAAAATTCCTCATTTTTCTGATAATAGGTGTGCTGCGTTTTATCTGGGGGTAATTTAAGCAAAATTTTAATTGCCCAAATATGGCTGAGTAGCTTTGCTAAGCTACTGATTTTGCCGGAAATCGCCCAACTCATAAATGGGAAAGCCCAGCAGAATTAATGAAAAATTAATGCTTTCTGGGCTTTCTGAAAGAATAGTTTTACACGAGTTGAGCCAAAGCTATTTTAAAGGAGCTTTCTGCCAGTTTGGTTTTTGTTGGGTTTTCTGCGAAAGTATTCTTCAAAGCTGTTTCGATCGTCTGACTGACATCGGCAAAGATTGCCTCATCCGTAACTTCGACCTCCTGACTCATCAGATAGGCAAATACCCTCGCCATACCGCAGTTGGCTATGAAATCAGGAATCACCGAAACCTGCTGATCAGTCCAAGTTCCTATCGGCCCAAAGAAAATCTCAGGGTCTGCAAATGGAACATTGGCTCCACAAGAGATTACTTCCAAGCCCGCTTTGATCATTCGATCGGATTGTTCTTTAGTAATTAATCTCGATGCCGCTGCGGGGATGAAGATTTCACTTTCGAGATCCCAGATTTTTTCATCAATCTCTTCGAATGGAATTAAATCATCTGAAACGAGCGTATTTCCAATTCGATTGAGGAATAGTTCTCTGACCTCATCCAAAGAATAGCCTTCCGTATTGATCAGACCTCCATTCTTATCGATAATTCCGACAATCTTAACACCCTCGACTGCTAAAAAGCATGCAGCCGCAGAGCCTACATTACCCCATCCTTGGATAACTGCTCGCTTTCCTTTTAGGTTACCTCCCCATATTTGGTAATAATGCCGCACTGCTTCTGCCACCCCAAAACCCGTGATCATATCTGCCACGGTGTACTTTTTTGCACCATTTGGAGTGTATTTAGGGTCTTCCAAGACTTTGGAGACTCCTTGTCTAAGCTGACCGATTTTCCGGATTTTTTCCGGTTCGGTGGCATGAAAATGCCCGTTGACAATTCCTTCTTGAGGATGCCAGATGCCATAGGACTCTGTGATGGGAATGACTTCATGGATTTCGTCCACATTCATATCTCCTCCGGTCCCGTAATAATTCTTTAAAAGGGGTGTTACGGCCTTGTACCAGCGCTTCAGAACGTCCTCCTTGCGCGGGTCTTTTGGATCGAAATTAATACCCGACTTGGCCCCGCCAATCGCCGGACCCGATACCGTAAATTTTACTTCCATTGTTTTGGCCAATGATTCTACCTCACGCTTGTCTAGGCCTTTTCTCATACGGGTACCGCCGCCGGCAGCTCCTCCACGGAGTGAATTAATCACGACCCAGCCTTCTGCCTCGGATTCGGAATCTGACCATTCAAAAATGATTTCAGGTTTTTTATTTTCAAACCTTTTGAGTAATTCTTGCATCGTTTATTGGGTTTATATCTGCTCTGCAAAAATAGAAAATATTCGAGCCTGACCCAGAAAAAATACATAAGGGGAATCTTTGGCTCCCACAGACTTATCTAGCCATAAATTGTCCCTGAACAGGAATCCCTTGATGCTCCTGTCACATCCGAAAGGACATTATCGATCCCTAAAATTCTTAAGTAGCCTAAAAAGGCGAAAACAAGGGCTTCCTTGAATTCAATCAATTGATTGGATGCCGCAACCTGTTCCCAGTTAGAATCCAATTTTGAATCCAGTCTTTTTATGAAATATTCATGATAGGCACCGCCGCCGGTAATCAGCACTTTGGGTTTTGGAGTGGAAGCATTTTTTCGAATGACAGAAGCAATTTGAATGGCATAATGCTCAACCAGCGTAGCGAGAATATCCTTTGGAGAAAGTGCTACCTGGTCGATCAAGGGAAAAAAGTCCCGGTCCATGTCTTCTCTTCCCAATGATTTGGCTCCGGTTTTTTGATAAAAAGAAACTTGATTTAAGCGATTCAAAAGCTCATCATCCACTCTTCCTTCAGCGGCCCATGCACCCTTATCATCGTAAGTTGCGCCAAGCTGCTCGGCGAGGGGATTTAGCAATAGATTGAAAGGACAGGTGTCAAAGGCCAGTCTCTTTCCTGCATACTCCATGGAAATATTGGCAATTCCTCCCAAATTGAGGCAAAAATCCATATCCGAAAAAAGCATGCGGTCACCGATTGGGACTAAAGGAGCACCCTGACCTCCCAATTGCAAATCGAGCATCCGGAAGTCATTGACTACTTTCAATCCGCTGTATTGATGCAGGGACCAACCATTCCCAATTTGAAGGGATAAGCCCTTGTCAGGTTGATGAAAAACAGTATGCCCATGAGAGCAGACTGCCAAAGGCTGTAAGTTTCTTTTCTGACAAAATTCTCGCACCTGCAGTCCCATCCAAGCTCCAAAATCCACATCCAATAGGGCCAAATGCTCCCCTGATAACTGATGTGATTTACTCAACAAACTCACCAAATCCTCCGGAAAGGGTACCGTCTCCGCATGAAGAATCTCAAAACTCCAATTCTCCTTTTTCGTAAATCGACAATAGGCAATATCCAATCCATCACCGGAAGTTCCGGACATCAGGCCGATTAAATCTGCAGCGTACTCCATGGGGTTAATGTTTGTTAAGTGAAACGAGGAATAAAGATAATTTTAGATTTAAGAAAATGCCCTCTTTTTTGAATTGGCTAATTTGCGAAGCTTAATCCAAATGGAAAATCTCATCATCGATATCGGTAATTCCCGAATTAAGTCCGCTCTCTTTTCGGGAGAGGATTTGATATGGGAAAAAAACTTTCAGGAATTGGCTGAGGCAAGGGGATTTTGGCGATCTCAGTCCTTTGAGAATTGCCTAATTTCCTCTGTCCGGTGGAGCAAAGAAGAATTGGAATCGGAACTGGATTTCCCATTCATTTTCCTGACCCATGCTACTCCTATACCCATCAAAAACGGCTATGAAACGCCTCAAACGCTGGGATTGGATCGAATTGCCGCAGCTGTAGGAGCATGGAAGCTATCTGGAGAGAAGCCTTGTCTTAGCGTGGACTTGGGCAGTTGCATGACCTTTGAGCTCGTGGACGAACACAATGTCTACCAAGGAGGGGCTATCAGTCCAGGCCTTCAAATGCGGGCAAAAGCCATGCATGAATTCACCGCTAGGCTCCCATTGGTTCAGGTAAATGAGAAAATCACTAATCCTTTGGGAAAAAAGACTGTCGATGGAATGAGATCAGGAATTTGGTATGGTATAGCCTATGAGATTGAGGGGCAAATCAGACATTACCTCCGAGAATATCCCGATTTACAGGTATTTATTTGTGGAGGGGATGCCCAAATTTTTGATTCATTGGCAAAAGCACACATATTTGTAGTCCCAAATTTGGTCCTGCGCGGATTGAATTGCATTCTAAACCACCATGTTGAGCAAAATTAAATGGCAGTTGTTGGGTGTTTGCTGCACCCTTTTATTATTTACTGAGGTAAAGGCACAGTCGAGTGCATCCACTTACTCGGCCCTTGGAATCGGTGAATTCAATTATTCAGGACTCACTCACAATCAAGGAAACGGTGGACTTGGAATAAGCTTCGGTACAGGCTGGAATCCCAACTATGTCAATCCGGCCCTTCAGACCCGAAATACGATTTTCAACTTTCAGGCGGCACTGAATTACAAGCGAATCAATGCTAATAACGGCTCTGAGACAGCAGATGTAGATGGAGGAGGACTTTCTTACATCGCCATGTCGCTTCCATTCAAGCCTACAAAGTTTACCATGGGTATGGGTCTCAATCAACTCACCTCGGTAAACTATGACTTGGAGATTACTAGTCAGGTGGCAGGCACAGATCTCAGCAGCTTCAATACTATTACCGGAGACGGTGGAATCTCGGAAGCCTACCTTAGTGGTGGGTTTTTGGTTGCTAAAAACCTGAGCCTTGGATTCCATGCATCCTACTTTTTTGGATCTACGATCCGAACCAATCAGCTGTCTATTTTCGACACCTTAGGAACTCAAGTAGGGAACACTTCCGAATTTTATGAAAGATTAACAATCAGTGATGTGGGCTTCAAATTTGGGGCACACTACTTTTTCCCTGTAAGTGAAAATGGAAACCTTCATCTGGGCGCCATTTATCAGAGAATAGGCGATCTCCGTGGAAAAGCTTTTGCCAAACTAGCAGCATTTGGCCAAGCTAGCGACCCCGAAACGCCGGGGGACCTGCTTGCAGATGATTTGAGGGGAAGTGTTTCAATACCAAATCGTTACGGATTTGGAGTGAGTTATGAGCGAGCCAATAAATTTATCGTAGGGCTAGAGGGTCAGTATCAAGACTTTGCAGATTTCAGAAGCTTTCTAGGTGATCCACTTCAACTTCAGCAGGCGATCAAAGTGGGGCTGGGATTTGAATATGTTCCTGATTATCTGTCTGTGGACAACCTTGCTAAGCGCTCTACTTACCGGGCAGGATTTGAATTTCAGCAGACTCCGTATGTACTGAACAACACACAGATCAATGACCTTGGCATTAACTTTGGAACTTCATTTCGTGTTAATCAACTGTCCGTAGTGAACTTGGCCATGAAGATTGGTCAAAGAGGAACCGTGGACTCAGGGCTTGTCAGAGAAACCTACGTAAACTTCTCCCTAGGATTCTCTTTGAATGATAACACCTGGTTCTACAAGCGGGTATTTGAATAAGATAAAACTATTAAACCGAATAAAAACCAATTAGAAACCATGAAAATTAAATCAACCTTACTGGGGCTTTCAGCCTTACTCCTGGCAGGCATGGTGCAGGCCCAGGATGGATGGAACTGGCCAGCTGATTCTGCGGAAGAAGCCAAGGCTAGAGAATTAAACGCAGCCTACACCGACTACATGAAAGCCGAGCAATTTATTGAGGCGACCGGACCACTCAATTGGCTATTGGTGAATGTACCGGAACTCAATGAGTCTATCTATATCAACGGTGTGACCATCTATAAAGGTGCTGCTGATGCGACTGCTGACGAAGCTCAGAAACGAGTATATCAGGACTCTGTGATGGCTATCTACGATAAGCGTGATCAGATCTATGACAATGCACCCAAGTGGATTGAGAACAAAGCCTATTTCGGTTATGGCTTTTACAAAGGCACAAAAGAAAAGCTAGGAGATGTTGTAGCCGACTTTGAGCGTGCTATGGAATTGAATGGAGAACTGTCTTTGGTCGATCTATACTCTGCTTATTTCGATGCAGTTTATCGTCACAATGCCTACAACAAAGCTTACGAGCCAGAAGAGGTATTGGCAATCTATGATAAAATTCAGGTAGATCTTGATAAGATGGCTGCTGAAGGAAAAGATGTTTCTCGTCCAAAAAGCACCACAGAAACAATTCTTGTGGCCATGAAGCTGATTGATTGTGACTTTATCGAAAATACGATGGGTCCAAAGCTAGCAGCTGACCCTACTAATGAAGCCCTCGCTAATCAGATCTTCAAATACTCTGTACAATATAAGTGCTTCTCTTCAGATGCTTTCTTGACAGCTTTGGAATTGATTGATTCCAAGAATCCAACTTACTCTACTTCTCAAGTCCGTGCGATGCGATACATGCAGGCTCAAGATTATGAAAAAGCGCTTCCTGTAGTGGAAAAAGCTTTGGAGCTGGCTGAAAACGACACGCAGCGTGGCGAGATGCAGATGGAATTGGCTAAGATCTATGGAAATATGGGCCGTAAGTCTGACGCGAGAAATGCTGCTAAGCAAGCCGCTTCTCTAAACGAAGAATTGGTGAAGGATGCGTATACCTTGGTTGCGCAGCTTTACATGAACTCGTTCAACGATTGTAGAGGTGGTCAGTCACGCGCTAAAGATTACTCTATCTACATCGCAGCTTACAATGCCTATCAGCGGGCAGGAGACTCTCAAGGTATGGCTAGTGCTCGATCTAGATTCCCTTCCAAAGAAGAGCTCTTCACAGAAGGCCTTCAGGCAGGATCCACCATCAATACCGGATGCTGGATCGGAGAGACCGTCACCTTGGCAACAAGAGACTAATCCAACACAAAACATATTTGAAAGGCAGTCCTTGGGCTGCCTTTTTTTATTAAACCCCATCAAAAAATGTCTCGTATCTTTGCGTGATGAAGCAGTTGTTTGCAGCAATTCTACTATTCTTTAGCCTTTCCATCATTTCCTGCCGGGAGGATGTGGATGCATCCGCGCTACAAGTGTACGATGGCCCGATCAATGTCGCCACGAATATTCATATCATAGAATCTGACTCTGCACTGCTACGGTCCGAAATTCGGGCTCCCAAGCAAATGGAATTCTTGGAAGGAGACATGGAGTTTCCGGAAGGAATCGAAATACAGTTTTTTGAAAAAGACGGGACTCCAAGCACTAAAATTCGGGCAGATAAGGCCTTCTTTGATAAAAAAGAAAACCTATACCGTGGGCAGGGAAATGTCCAGGTGGACAACGAAATCGAAGATCAGCACTTACAGGCAGAGGAGCTTTTTTGGGATCCGAATAAAAAAATCATTTACACAGAGACCTTTGTGACCGTTCGAGATAAGCAAACGCTATTCAACGGTACAGGTATGGTCGCTGATGAGAGTTTTACCAATTACACCCTGAAGAATGTCCGTGATAGTCGGACGGTACTTCCCGGAGAAAATTTATGAAGTTAGCAGATGTCCTAATCCTTTCCCTCGCTTTGGCTCTGATTATCATTGGAGTACATCAGACCATGACAGTAGGAATCGGTTTTTCATACACGATTTTTATGTTTGCTGTGGCCTTGCTATTTTGGTTTCAGTATCGAAAAACCAAACGTGCTGAAGAACAGCAAAATGAGCCCCCACAGGGAAAAAAGAAAAATAAGCGATAAGCATTCATGGAAACCAGCTATTTGATTTACGTCATCATCACCCTACTTTTTTCGGCTTTCTTTTCGGGGATAGAAATCGCTTACATCTCAGCCAACAAACTTCAGATCGAGCTACAGAGCAAGCAGGGCGCCTTTGCAGGTAAAGTGCTGAGTGGATTTGTGCAGCAGCCGGGTCAGTTTATCGGGACTACTTTGATGGGAAATACCATTTCCTTGGTCCTTTATGGTATTTTCATGGCTTTTCTTCTGGAGCCTCCTTTGGCGGCATGGCTACCGGAGGGATTCAATCAGCAGGCAGTCATTTTGATTTTGCAAACAGTGATTTCCACCATCATTGTTTTGGTGACAGCTGAGTTCTTGCCAAAAAGCCTTTTCATGCTCAATCCAAACAGCATGTTAAACGTTTTCGCCCTACCTTTTTTGATCATTTATTACCTGATGTATCCGGTAGTTTGGGCAGTAGTGGGACTTTCCCGATTTTTTATCACAAAAATCCTACGGCTAGAATACAGCGAGGACAAGCCGGTTTTTACTGTTACGGACCTTAATAGCTTTATCCAAAACCACTTGCAGCAGGACAAATCTGAAGGAAACCCCGAAATTGATACCAAGATTTTTGACAATGCGGTGGAGTTTAAAACCATCCGAGTCCGGGAATGTATGATTCCAAGGACAGACATCGTAGCAGTGGAAGTAGAGGACGACATTGAAGAACTCAAAGAGGTCTTTGCAGAAAGTGGACACTCGAAAATCATCGTGTATCGGGAAACCATCGACGATGTAATCGGCTACTGTCATCAGCTAGAGCTTTTCAAAAAGCCCAAAACCATCGAGGAAATCCTGACGCCAATTATCATCGTACCAGAATCTGCACTTGCCAATGAGCTGCTGATCCAATTTATCCAAGAGCGCAAAAGTCTCGCTTTGGTCGTAGATGAGTTTGGCGGTACGAGTGGGATCGTCTCGATGGAAGATATTATTGAAGAGATTTTTGGAGAGATCGAAGATGAGTATGACAGCGACGATCTGATCGAGCAGAAAATTTCCGAGCACGAATTTCTCCTGAGCGCCCGACATGAAATCGACTATCTGAATGATAAATATGGATGGGAATTGCCTCTTGGAGACTATGAGACCCTATCCGGCTTGATTCTTTCCTACACAGAAAACCTTCCTAAAAAAGGTGAATCCATCATCATCGGGCCTTACACTTTCTCTGTTGTATCTAAGCAAGAGCACCGAATCGATTCACTTCGCCTGAAAATCAACCATTCAGCAATTTTATAGATAAAGCTTTGATTCAGAATATATTTTGAAAATCGTTCGCAATGCCGTTATTTTGCGTCTCTTCTAAAAAAGTGTACTAAAACTAATGGCATTAATTAAAGAAATAAGACAGCGGACAGGTCTCGCTATCGGCGTAATCGCAGGCGGGTTGATTCTATTCCTTTTGGGCGGGGATTTACTAAGCCCAAACTCCAGCCTTCTCGGAAACAATAACCCTGTAGTCGGTGAGATCGCAGGCGAAGATGTCACCTACCAAGAGTATGTGGATAAGGTGGAGGAATTTCGAATAGCTTATCAGCAACGAACAGGAAGAGCTCCTTCTGAAGTAGAAATGTTCTCTGTGCGTGAGCAAGCTTGGCAGTCCATGATTGTAGACAAGGTTTTCAAAGAAGAATATGAAAAACTTGGTCTTACCATTTCTCCAGAAGAATTGGTCGATATGGTGCAAGGAAAAAACATCGTCCCTGAGCTTCGTCAGCAATTGGTCAATCCACAGACTGGTCAATTCGACAAAACACAGCTAATCAGCTTTCTTCAGTCTCTAGAAACAGCAGATCCTGCTCAGCAAGCTTTCTGGGCGCAGCAAGAGCAACTTTTCGCAGACTCTCGTCTTCGTATCAAATACGATAATCTTCTTGGGACTTCCGAATATGCAACTTCAGCAGAAGGCAAAATGGAATACAAAGCAGCAAATACCATTGCTGAGACTTCCATTCTTTTTGTCCCTTACTATGCTGTCCCTGATTCAGCGGTAAGCGTAAGCGAAGCTGAAATGCAAACTTACCTCCGTGAAAACAAGGAGAAGTTTCAGACTGGAAATACAGCCAATATCGAATATGTGAATTTCTCCATCCTACCAAGTGCTGCTGATTCAGCGGAGGTAATTGAAGAAATCACTCAGTTGACTGAGGAACTTCGCAACAGCGAGCAGGATTCTGTTTTTGTAAACAGAAACTCAGATATCCGTCCGGCATTCTACACTTTCCGTCCGGGAGATGAGTTTCCTCAGGATTTCACTAGAAATACAGATGAGTTTGTAGAAGGTGTGACTTACGGTCCTTTTGTAACAGCTAATTCTACTTACATCAGCTTCAAGGTGACCAAGAAGTACGAAGGCACTCCAAGAATGAGAGCATCGCACATCCTTTTCAGTACAGAAGGAATGGATGATGTAGCCAAAGCTGGTATCAAATCACAAGCAGAAGAAGTTCTTCAGGACTTGAAAGAAGGTGGTGATTTTGCGGCAGCAGCAAGAACCTATGGTCAAGATGGTACGGCTCAGCAGGGCGGAGACCTAGGATGGTTTGCCAAAGAGGAGTTTGTGGAAGAATTTGCAAACGCAACCTATGCGAGAAGATCTACCGGCTTATTGCCAAATCTAGTTGAGACAGAATATGGTTTCCACATCATCGAGGTGACTGAATTGCCACAATCTGAATACACTTCTATCGCAGTTCTTCAAAAGGAATTGATCGCCTCAGATGCTACTCGCAATGAAGCATTCAGAAATGCAGATGCTTTCGCAGCAGAGTCTGGAAATAGAAATGAATTTTCTGAAAACGCTATTGATCAGAACTACCGAGTACTTCAGGCAAATAATGTAGATGCTGGTGCAAGAAACCTAAACAACCTACAGAATGCACGCGAAATCATTCGATGGGCTTTCGCAGAAGCTTCAGAAGGTGAAGTATCTCCTGTCTTTGAACTAGACAATGCCTACATCGTAGCTTCCCTAGTAAGCAAGAAAGAGGAAGGCGACGCAGAACTTGCTGATGTGAGAGATCAAGTAGAAGGTCAGGTAAGAAATGACAAGAAAGCAGCTTTGATCAAAGAAGCCCTTGCAGGAAAGTCTACTTTAGAAGAAATGAAGGCTGTCTATGGAGATGATGCTTCATTAAATGAAATTCCTGATCTGAAGCTTAGCTCTTCTGTGATTCCGGGAATTGGCTTTGCACCAAAGGCAGTAGGAGCGATCTTCGGGCTTTCAGAAGGACAACTTACCCAACCAATCCAAGAGGATATCGGAGTCTTGGTAGGAAAGCTTAATGCCCTTACACCGGCTGCCGAAATCGCTGATTATACAGCCTATCAATCACAGCTAGCACAAAGCGGAGCACAACGAGTCAGCTATCAAGTGATGATGGCTCTCGAAGAGCTCGCCGATGTGAAAGACTATCGATATAAATTCTTCTAAGAATCAAAACGGGAACCCATGTCGATCGACATGGGTTTCTTTTTGAGTATAGGTTTAGAAAGGAATACAATGCAAAAGCCATTTAACAAAACCAACTTCAAAGAGAAACTAGAAGCGCATGGGGATTTTCCTATGTTGTATATGTTTAAATTCATCGTGCCCAATGGGCAGGAATCAGAAGTAGCTGCGATTTTTCCAAAAAATGAACTAACAATCAAGCCTAGTTCAGGAGGAAAATACATTAGTACCACCATTCAGATGATGGTTCAAAGCGCTGATGAGGTCATCAGCTACTATGAAAAAGCCTCGAATATAGAGGGAGTAATTTCACTTTAACCCGGATTATGTATTAGAGTCTGTAGTGAGAGATCAAACCGCAATAAAATCAAGCATTTGGCGAATGAGGCATAGCTACGCTACGGTGATTGAGCTAAATGCAGCAAAGCGATTGATTTTAAAGCGGTTTGGACTCATAATAAGAAGTCTAATGCATATTTCGGGTTTAAACCCAAAATCCAATGTGGAAAGAAGAAAATAACCGACTCAAGCGAACATTCAAATTCAATGATTTTCAAGAGGCATTTGCCTTCATGACCCGAGTGGCATTTTTGGCGGAAGCACAGCAGCACCATCCCAACTGGAGCAATGTGTACAATACCGTAGAAATCGAGCTGACCACCCACGATGAAGGAAATACTGTCACGGATAAAGATCGAAAACTGGCTAAAGCGATAGATGCCATCCTAGGATGAGTGAATCACCGACTATCAGTCTCTTCCTTGTACCGACTCCAATCGGCAACTTAAAGGATATTACCCTTCGTGCGCTGGAGGTTCTCAAGTCCGTAGATGTGATTCTCGCTGAAGATACCCGCACTACGGGGCAATTGCTCAAGCATCTGGAAATCTCCAATAATCTTCAATCCTACCACATTTTCAACGAGCACAAAGCAGTTGAAAAATTGGTGGAACGGATGAATAAAGGGGAAATCTTTGCCTTGGTTTCCGATGCGGGTACTCCGGGGATTTCTGACCCTGGCTTTCTATTAGTACGAGAGGTCATTGCGGCTGGACTGGAGCTACAAAGTTTACCGGGAGCAACCGCCTTCGTACCTGCCTTGGTCAATTCAGGACTACCTAATGACCGTTTTGTATTCGAAGGATTTCTTCCTCATAAAAAAGGCCGGAAAACTAGAATTGATGCCTTGATGGAAGAAAGTCGCACCATGATTTTTTATGAATCCCCCCATCGATTAATCAAAACTTTGGAGCAGCTTGCAGAAGCTTTTGGTGGGGATCGTCAAGCTTGTGTATCCCGCGAGCTGACCAAACTCCATGAGGAAAATGTCAGAGGTAGTCTCGATGAACTCATCGAATACTATCAGACAAATATCCTCAAAGGAGAAATCGTCCTGACCGTAGTAGGAAAACCCGAGCAGAAGGAAAGCCGCGAAGAAAAGCGAATGGCTAAATACGGGAAAAGTAAAAACAGCAAATAGATATTTTAAGCTTTAGAAAGCCACCAGAGTATGAAAGATTCGGAATTAAAGAGACTCTTGGAGCAAACCCAAGAGGTGGCCAAGTCAGTCGGTGCATTTATCCGCAAAGAACGGCAGCATTTTGATGTCAAAAATGTGGAGCACAAGGGCTTCAATGATTTGGTATCCTATGTCGATAAAGAGGCTGAGCGACAAATCGTGGATCAATTATCAAAAATTTTTCCTGAAGCTGGTTTTATCACCGAAGAAGGCACCAATACTACACGTTCGGAAGTTTACAATTGGGTAATTGATCCTTTGGATGGTACTACGAATTTTATCCACGGTATTCCGGTATTTTCTGTCAGTATTGCTTTGATGGAACGGGATGAGGTGATCTTGGGAGTAGTATATGAAATTAATCTCCACGAGTGCTTTTACGCTATCAAAGGTGGAGGAGCATTCTGCAATGAAACACCGATTCAGGTGAGTGCCGCTCCAAATTTGGCCGCGTCCCTGATTGCTACGGGATTTCCTTATTACAATTTTGAGCAAATCGATAAATACCTAGCGGCTCTGAAATCGCTTATGCAATCGACGCATGGGCTTCGAAGATTTGGCTCTGCTGCTGTTGATTTAGCTTATGTCGCATCGGGAAGATTGGAGGGCTTTTTTGAATATAACCTGAATTCCTACGATGTAGCGGCGGGAGCTTTGATCGTGCAGGAAGCTGGAGGAAAAGTGACGGATTTTCTAGGAGGAGGAGATTATATCTTCGGCCGGCAGATTGTCGCGACCAATTCTAAAATTCACGATGAGTTTTTGATTGAATTGAATCGAATCTGGTCAGCCTAAAAACCAATACCAAATCCCAAGAGTAAAAACGGAGATCACCATTCCCAAGCCGGAAAGTAAAGCAGCTAATCTAGGTGCCAGATTATAATTAATAGCAACAATGGAGCCAGTGATCATGGGTGCCATGGCCGATTCCAATACGGTGACCTTGAATGTCAGTTCCTGCGGGTCTAGAAAATTCCGATAAATCAGAAAGACAATCACAGGAGCCAAAATCAGTCGATAACTCAATCCTAACCAGAAATAGGGGGATTTCAGGTCTCCTTTAACTATCCGAAATCGGAGGCCAATTGCCAACAAAGCAATCGGAGCCATGGTCTTTCCGATCCAAGTCAAAATCGGAATAAGACCTTCCGGCGTTTTCAATCCCAACAAACTCATCACAAGTGTACCGATCAAAAAACCAAAGGGAGGAAATTTGATAATTTTCAAGGGAATAGCACTGAGATTTCCCTTTTGATGGCTATATAGGGAGGCGATGACAATAGCCATCGAGGAAACTAGCAAGAAGGATCCACCTTGATCCATTAGCAAAGCCACCGGCAAGCCTGCTTTTCCATACAATGCTTCAATCACCGGGAATCCCAAAAAGGAAGTATTTGCCAAACCGGCAACAATGGCAAGGCAAGCGGTTACTTCCCGTGTCCAACCCAGTACTTTTCCCAGGATACCAAATAACGCCCAGGAGAGAAAAAAGGTCAACCAAGCTGCCGAAATAGGAATTAGCAAATTCCATCCCGGTTCAATTTGCGGAATGTAAAGCAAGGCTAGGGCAGGAAGTACTAGGTTAAATAGATAGCTATTGACCCAAAAAATCGCCCGCTCCACTGGAAAACCCGGCTTTCGCTGGAGATACAAACCTAAAAAGAGACAAGCTAAAGCGATGAAAGGGGCGATCATTGAGGCAATTTATAAATCTCAACTTTTATTAACATAAAAATAATTTGGCATCATTGTAGCAGCTTGATAATCAGACTAGTTTTGTATCAAGATAAAAAGCCATGACCAAACTTATACCGATTTTTATCAACGGAACTAACTGGATTCAGCTTTCCCAACTTCAGGGAGATCAAGCCCGAAAGTTGAGATCTTGGATTCCCAAAAATTGTCTGAAGAGTGTTCGCTATCAAGGATTGCTTTTGAAGGACTGCCTGGATTTTGAGACTTATGAGCTTTGGTTTCGAACACAGCAGGTAGCTGAGCCGAAGCTTGGGCTTTCAGACTTTTAAGCAAGCATTGCTATTCATACTCGGCTTGAATTATTCAAGCCCAAAATTTTTTCGCTTTTCGGCAAAATAAGTTTCCAAATCGGGATAAAAGTCACTACTAGCCTCAGGTATCCCATCCAGCACCAATTCCATTTTTCCATCCATTTCATCCTGATTGACCTGCATTCCTTCGATCAGATAAATCAAATCTTCTAAATTCATCGGCTCTTCCACCTTCGAAGGATATAATAGATACTCATTTCCATAAAAATCAACGACCTCAAGCTGTATCATTCGATCGAGTGCATGGGCGTAAATACTGATTTGCTCTCCCCATTGACTCTCCGGATAGTGAAGCTTCACCAGTAGCACTGAATTGCTGCCTTCTGAGAAATAGGTTTCTGGTCGGAATTTGAAATCAAGCATATAGCGAAATTAGCAAAAATGTGATGGAGACATCCTTCCAAAGCTTTGAGAAAGACCTTCTTTTGGATAAAAAAATCCATCTTCATTTCCCTTGCTTGCTACATTGGATTATCGGGAGTTTCGGGCTATTTTTGAACCTTGTAAGTGTTAAGCCCTCAGGAGCAAATTTCCAGTAGGCAATCAATCCCACAAATTATGCAAAGAGATAAGGTAGTATTTGATCTCATCGACAGAGAAGAAGACAGACAAAAGCGCGGAATCGAATTGATCGCCTCCGAAAACTTCACTTCAAAGCAGGTGATGGAGGCAGCAGGTAGCGTATTGACAAATAAATACGCGGAGGGCCTGCCCAAAAAGCGCTATTATGGAGGATGTGAGGTAGTAGATGAAATTGAGCAAATTGCTATCGATCGTGCCAAAGAGCTTTTCGGAGCTACTTGGGCTAACGTGCAGCCTCACTCAGGAGCTCAGGCCAATGCAGCAGTAATGCTTGCATGCCTAAAGGCTGGTGACGCTATTTTGGGATTTGACCTTGCTCACGGTGGACACCTGACTCACGGTTCTCCTGTCAACTTCTCGGGAAAATTATATGAACCTCACTTTTACGGTGTGGAAGAGGAGACGGGAGTCATTAATTATGACAAGGTGGAAGCCACTGCATTGGAAGTAAAACCCAAAATGTTGATTTGCGGAGCTTCTGCCTATTCAAGAGATTGGGATTATGAGCGTCTTCGAGATATCGCAGACCAAGTAGGAGCCATCTTATTGGCAGATATATCCCATCCATCAGGACTGATTGCCAGAGGCCTTTTGAATGACCCATTGGAGTTTTGTCATATTGTCACGACTACTACCCACAAAACCTTGCGTGGACCTAGAGGAGGTTTGATTTTGATGCGGGAGGATTTTGATAATCCATGGGGTATTAAAACTCCCAAAGGTGAAATCCGAAAAATGTCTTCTTTACTAGACATGGGCGTATTCCCGGGTACTCAGGGTGGACCATTGGAACACATCATTGCTGCTAAGGCGGTGGCTTTTCAGGAAGCACTTTCTGACGAATACATGGAATATATTCTTCAGGTGAAAAAGAACGCTGCTGTCATGGCAGAAGAATTTGTGAAATTAGGCTATAAGCTAATTTCTGGAGGGACTGATAACCACCTGATGCTAATTGATCTTCGGAATAAGGATCTGACTGGAAAAATCGCTGAAGAGACACTCGGTAAGGTAGATATCACGATCAACAAAAACATGGTGCCTTTTGACACTAAGTCCCCTTTTGTGACTTCCGGCATGCGCGTAGGTACTGCTGCCGTGACGACCCGTGGTCTGAAAGAAAAGGATATGACTAAAATCGTCCAATTGATCGACAAAGCCCTTATGAATCATAGTGACGAGGCTATTCTCAATCAAATCCGATCAGAAGTAAACGAATGGATGGTTCAGTTTCCATTGTATTAATTACCCAAATTTAAATCGTGGCATTAGACCAACTACAGGAAGAGGAAGAAGGAATGTCCTTCTTGGATCATTTGGAAGCACTACGATGGCACTTATTGCGATCGGTAGCTGCGATTTTGATTTTCACAGTCATAGCCTTTCTCTCCAAAAGCATCGTATTTGGAATCATCATTTTGGGCCCATCCAAAATTGATTTTCTGACTTACCGAGTCTTGTGTGACATCGCCATGTCACTCAATATACCGGCGCTTTGCATCGATGAACTTCCTTTCACCATCCAAAGTAGGCAGATGACTGGACAGTTCTCCATGCACATGACTTCCAGTTTTGTGGTAGGTTTTATTGTGGCCTTTCCCTACGTATTTTGGGAGGTTTGGCGATTTATCAGTCCAGGGCTTTACGATCAAGAAAAAAATGCTGCAAGAGGAGCTGTTTTCTTCGTGAGTTTGCTGTTCTTCCTTGGTGCTGCTTTTGGATATTATATCCTATCTCCGCTTTCGATCAACTTCCTTTCTAACTATAGACTGGACCCTTCCATTCTCAATGAATTCGATATCACTTCCTATGTGACGACTTTGACTATGTTGGTGCTTGCATCAGCTATCATGTTTCAGCTTCCGGTAGTGATCTATTTTCTGTCTATGAGTGGTTTGGTGACTTCAGGAATGCTCCGAACTTATCGTCGGCATGCCATTGTTGTGATATTGGTATTGGCAGCGGTAATTACCCCTCCTGATGTGATATCTCAGTTGCTGATTGCGATGCCGATTTTGGTGCTGTATGAGGCAGGGATTACCATTGCGAAGCGCCTGGAAAAGAAACGTGCACTCAAAGAAGCTGAGTACGAAAGACAATTTGACGACGAGTAATTGAATACATATTTTGTATCCTATAGCTTAAAACCATCTAATTGATAAATAAAATCTTATCCACTATGTCCAGAAAAATAGCAATTGGCGGTGACCATGCCGGGTTTGAATATAAAACTCAACTAATCCAGAAGCTTGAAAAGTCTGGCTATGAGGTCAAAGATTTTGGCCCATTCTCTGATGCTTCAGTCGATTACCCTGACTATGTACATCCGCTTTGCAGCGCTGTGGAAAGTGGAGAATTTGAAAAAGGCATCGTCATCTGTGGAAGTGGAAATGGGGTAGCCATTACTGCCAATAAGCATCAGGGAATTCGAGCTGCTCTCTGCTGGAATGAAGCCATTGCATCACTTGCACGACGTCACAACGACGCAAATGTGATCGCCATTCCCGCCCGTTTTATCCCCTATGAGCAAGCAGAAAACCAAGTGGATATTTTTCTGACGACTGAGTTTGAAGGAGGTCGCCATAGCAAGCGAGTAAATAAAATTGCCTGCAGCTAACCTGAGAAGGATTTAATCAAAGCCTTTTCGAAAAATAGATTCTTCTATGGCCCATTGGAAAGTCCTTGATCTCTCCGATAGGCTGATAACCATTTTTTAAGTAAAATTTCTCTGCCTGAAAATCAAATGTATCCAGCATAGCGATTACGGCTCCTTTTTTTCTAGCAAGAGTCTCGATATAGGCTAAAATCCGGCTTCCAAGGCCCATCCCTCTATATTTTTCATGGACCCAAAGGGCCCGAATTTCCAACCCATTCCAGTAACCTATTCCCCCAAGAATCCCACCGATCTCCACTCCTTCCTTCGTTTTTGCCACAAAATCAAAAGAGGTCCAGTTTGGAGCAAGAGGGGGCACCTGACTGAGGTTGAACTCATTCAAACCATCTGAGATAAATTTTATTTCTTGACCATTGCAAGGCTCTATTGATATTTCGCTTATTCTCACCACTGATAGATTTATTCGACTTTTTGATACATTAATTAGCTGCCTTATAAATCGCATCCAACAAAGAACCCGATTCTTTGGTGTCGTTACCCAATTCCCAGAACATGATGCCTCCCAAACCCTTTTCCATAGCATACTTGGTTTTCAAGGCAACTGAAACTGTATCATCGTAGGAGACAAAAAGACTATCCTCTTGATTATACATGTATGGAGCTTGGGCTTTTTCATCCCAAAATCGCTCGAAACTAGCATCAACCTCATATTCATCACGAATCCGGTGATAGGCCATCCAACCAATATGTAAGCCTCCACTTAGCTGGTACAAACCATTATGGGCTGGAGGAACACCTTTCCAAACTCGGCCATAAAATGCTCCGCCTATGACAATTTGCTCTGGGTTTACCCCTTCTTCAATTAGAAAATCGACAATTTTCTGGGCTGATCTGGGATGAGGATCCAAGTTTTCTCCACTTTGATACAAGCTATCCAAGTGAGACCCAAATGGAGTCTCATTTACATCATTCGCGCTCATTTTGCCCAGGGGCGTATGATGCCCTGTGTAAATGGACACGCCAGATACTTGATCATAGGTCATCACATTGGTGAAATCAGCATATTTCATGACCTCTTCCATTTCCACAAAATCAAAATATCGCTTCCAGCCAGCCGAGGCAAAGGTCAATATTTTGGGTGATTCGAAACTGTCCAACATCTCCCGAAGCCCTTTCATCAGTGCCGTGAAGTTCTGCGTATCCTCATCCCGTGCTTTGGTTCCAGCTCCGGATATCCCTGGATATTCCCAATCCATATCCATACCGTCTAGTTGATATTTGGCAATGAAATCCCGGACACTTTGAATGAATTTGGTACGGCTTTCGGCTGTCAAAGCCATGTCCGAAAATCCATCAGCACCCCAACCTCCACAAGCGATCATGACTTTCAGATTTGGATTTCGCTCTTTTTGCCTGACCAAAGCCTCTAATTTGGGACCTGAATTTTCTGGATTTCTAAACTTCATTTCCCCATCAACGACGTGTGTGAAAGAAAAAATTATATGTGTCAGCTTTTCTACAGGAATTTCCTCTGGCTGAAAATTCCGCTCCGGCACATAGTAGGCCATAATTACTGGCCCTTTTGAAGGAACATCTTCGGATTCATTGGAAGTAGAATTGGAACAACTCCATAGGATACTGGAAATAAAAAAGAAAAAGAGAAGCTTGGCGGATCTAGACAAGGGAAATGGGATTTAACTTGATTAAAATTTTTAATAAAGTTAAAAATAAATAAGAAGAGGGAAGAAGGATTAACGACGGAAACGAAACCTCAATCTTTTCTACCAGCCATCAAGTGTAGATGAACAATGAACCCTGATCCTTAGAATCAGAACTCTTTGAATGGGAAAAATTTCGAACATCGAATGATGAATACTGAATATCGAAGAAGGTCCATAACAGTGGTCTTTTTTCACCACAGAGGCACATAGGAAAAGTAAGATTTACGAACTACGATTTACGAGGGGAATGGAAACCTCAATCTTTTCTATCAGCCATCATGCGTTGATGAACAATGAACCTTGAACTCAGAACCCTGAACCCTGAACCTTAAACTAAAACCTCACCTTAGTCTCTACTCTTTTACCATCCCGCTCATAAGCCACCTGCGTTTCTTGTCCCGGTTGAAAAGCTCCCAAAGCCCGCATATAACTCATCATATCCACGATCGTAGAGTCTCCCAACTGAACTACAATATCCCCTTTTTGCAAACCTGCTTTTTGGGCTGGTTTATCTTCGGATACTCCATCAATTCGCATTCCTTTTCCATCATATAAATAATCCGGAACTACCCCAAGTGTAACTGTAAATCTTGGAGAATCACCGGAACTGTCTTTCGTTTTAGTAAAAGCTAATTTTGGCTCCGTGTCAAGCTGCTCAATCAGTCGATCAATGTATCGAACCACCTGAAGTAAGCCCTCATAGTTGATCTTCTCAGAGTCATCCGAGGGACGGTGGTAGTCTTCATGCTGACCGGTGAAAAAGTGTAAAACCGGCAAGTCCTGCAGATAAAAAGACGTATGGTCTGAAGGACCTACGCCAGATTCTGAAATAACCAACTTGAGACTGTCGCTATTGACCAGATCCAATGCCGGAACAAAGCTAGGACTGGTACCAACTCCATTGATCGCCAAAGTTTTTTCCTCGTTTAGACGGCCAACCATGTCCATATTGATCATATAATTGACTGTTTCTAGATCGATGGTAGGGTTTTTTACAAAATAATTGGAACCCCAAAGGCCATTTTCCTCTCCGGAAAAGGCGATAAACAGAAAATTAGACTGGCGCTTTTCATCCACCAATAGCTCAGCCAATGCTGCTAAGGCAGCCGTCCCGGAAGCATTATCATCCGCACCATTATGAATCGCAGAGTCACCTCGATGCAGAGAGCCTGATCCACCATACCCAAGGTGATCAAAATGAGCTCCAATCACGATAGTCTGAGCAGCTTGGTTGTCGATAAAACCTATCACATTTCGGCCTGTGACACCCTCCCCATCTGTACCAATCACTGCCTCCTCATGAGGATTGCTTGGCTTAGAAACGGTAAATTCCTGAAAAAAACCGTCTGTGCCTTTGGGCGAAATCCCGATCTCACTGAAGCGCTCAGCCAAATACTCCGCAGCTTTTACTTCACCATCAGTACCAATGGCCCGACCCTCTAATTGGTCAGCAGCTAAGTAGGTCACATCCTTTTTAAGATCATTGATTAAATCTGTATCACTCGGGGCGGATTGGCAGGCAAAAGCCAAAGCTCCAATAAGTCCAACTATTTGATATTGCTTCATGGTTCTATTTTGATTTAGCCCAAAGATAATAATTGGTATCTTCGCGCTGCAATAAATACAAACTGAAGATTTCTATGCGTTTCTATTTCCCGCTTTTATTGATTTTAATCATCGCCTGTGTGCCAAAAAATTCCGAGCAAACGGCAGAGAGCACTCCAACACATACGGCTTTGGATTCCGCGCTTCTTTCGGAAAATGAAATGAAATACCTTCGAAATATCAAGCAGTTGACTTTCGGAGGGAATAATGCTGAAGCTTACTGGTCATTTGATGATGAAATGCTCGTTTTCCAATCCGATTATTCAGGTTGGGGAGCTGAGTGCGATCAAATTTTCTACACCAACTGGAAAACAGACGACCTCAAAAACATTATGCCTCAACGCCTTTCTACAGGACTTGGGCGAACTACCTGCTCCTATTTTCTTCCGGGAAACCAAAGTATCGTCTATGCCTCCACCCATTTGGGAGGAGATGACTGCCCTCCTGTACCCGAGCGAAGATCAGATGGCAAGTACGTTTGGCCGATCTATGATAGCTATGATATTTTCACCGCAGATTTGGAGGGCAATATTTTAGCTCAACTCACCAATGATCCTGGCTATGACGGAGAGGCCACTCTATCTCCCCAAGGGGACAAAATCGTCTTCACTTCCATGCGAACCGGTGATTTGGAGCTTTTCACTATGAATATTGATGGATCGGATGTCAAGCAAATCACTTCTGATCTGGGATATGATGGAGGAGCTTTTTTCTCACCTGACGGCAGCAAGCTAGTATGGCGTGCTTCTCGCCCACAAACAGAGGAGGAAAAAGCCGAATATCTAGAGCTTTTGGCTGAAGGACTGGTGAAGCCGACCGAAATGGAGCTTTATGTTTCCAATGTGGATGGAAGTGATATTCAGAAAATCACCGATTTGGGTCAGGCTAACTGGGCACCGTTTTTTCATCCTTCGGGAGAAAAAATCATTTTCGCCTCCAATCATCATACAGAAAGAGGATTTCCTTTTAATCTGTACATGATTAATTTGGACGGAACAGGACTAGTGAGAATTACCGAAAATGACACTTTCGATGCCTTCCCTGTATTCTCTAATGATGGAAAACACCTAGTTTTCTCATCCAACCGAAACAATGGCGGTACACGAGATACCAACTTATTTGTAGCAGAATGGATTGGTGATTAATTGATCCATAAAAAATTCACAAGAGCCCTCCTTGCTTTAGGCAAGAAGGGCTTTTTTTTGATTAGACCTGATCCTTCCTTATTTTACTAATTCGCTCAACCTATTTTTACATGAAAAATTTCCGACGACTAATAATTCCCTTTTTGGTCACGCTGGTATTAGTACTTGCAAAAATCTACTTCCGTGAAGAATCTGCTAACTGGACCGGTTTATTTTCAGTCCTACCCCATATCAATACCATCTTGATTATTCTAGGTTTTACCTGGTGTCTCTTGGTCTTGACAGGTATTTTGAAACGAGTATTCTTGAAGCAGTTTGATATCAGTCAAGAGAATAATCTCCGAGCCAGAAAAGTCTACACCCAGCTTAACATCCTTCAAAAGATTGTCAATTTTATTATTATCATTCTTGGAATTGGGTTGATTTTGGTCTCTTTTGAACCCATCCGTAAAATCGGTGTCGGGCTTTTTGCCTCAGCAGGAGTAGCTGGTATCATCATTGGTTTTTCAGCTCAGAAAGCCATCGGCACATTGGTCGCAGGAATTCAGATTGCATTCGCTCAGCCTTTTCGGCTGGATGATGCCGTGGTGGTCGAAGGTGAATGGGGCTGGATCGAGGAGATCAATCTGACCTATGTTGTGGTCAGGATTTGGGATCAACGTAGACTGGTGCTACCGACAACCTACTTTTTGGAAAAACCCTTTCAAAACTGGACTAGGACCTCAGCGGACATCATTGGATCGGTATTTCTTTATACAGATTATTCGGTTCCTTTCGATGCACTTCGTGAAGAGCTGGATCGGATTCTTGAAAATACCCCGCTTTGGGATAAAAAAGTAAAGGTTTTACAGGTGACAGATGCTAAGGAGCGCACCGTGGAGAGTCGAATCTTAGTTTCTGCCAAGAACTCGCCGACTGCTTGGGACTTGCGTGTGCACGTCCGGGAAAAAATGATTGAATTCTTGCAGAAAAACTACCCTGCCGCACTTCCACGAACCCGAGTCGTTCTAGAGGAAAACAAAAAGACATGAGAAAATCACTCCTGATATTCCTTCTTGTTTTTTCATCGCCTGCCTTTGCTCAAGAGAATTCTACAAATTCATTACAATTTGATATCTCGGCCTTTTTGGATGTCTACTATGGATATGATTTTGTCGATCAAATGGGTGTGGAAAACAGGCTTCCTTTTCTTTACAATCATACCAACCAAAACCGGATGGGTATCAATTTGGCCTTGGTAACGCTGGGGGTAAAAACCGACTACCTTCGGGCTAACTTGGGAATTCAGCAGGGAACCTATGCCCGGGATAATTATGCCAACGAACCCGAACTCTTTCAATGGATTCATCAGGCGAATGTGGGCGTGGCTCTGGACAAGAACAGAAAGTTTTGGATAGATGCTGGAGTGCTTCCATCACACATTGGCTTTGAAAATGCCGTATCGACAGAAAACCTGACTTTATCTCGATCGATCATTGCCGAGAATAGTCCCTATTTTGAAACGGGCTTACAGCTAAGCTGGCAAAAGGATGAGCGCTGGTACTTTGCCTTTTTGTATCTGAATGGCTGGCAGCGCATTAGAGCCATTCCAGGGAGAAATAGACCTTCTTTTGGCACTCAAGCCACATATACTCCCAACGAAAACATCAAATTGAATTGGAGCACATTCATAGGAACTGATCAACCCTTGGAAGCTGAAACGATGCTGTACTTTACTAATTTCTATGGGGATTTTAAGCTTGGTGAAGGCTGGAGACTCATCGCCGGATTGGATGGAGGTAGAAGGACTTTGGCCTTTGATTTTGATCGTAATTGGTGGGGGATGTCTGCCATTCTACAGAGACAGTTTTCAGAAAAAATAGCTTCAGCCCTTCGCTTCGAATATTACAATGATCCATTTCAGGCTATCGCTACGAGCCTCATCGACCAAGGAATCCAGACAAGTGGCATTTCACTGAATGGTGACTGGAAATTGGGAAAAATTGCCACCTTCAGATTAGAGGGGCGTTGGCTGACAGGGCCGGTGCTGGGTATTGATAGCGGCAATTCTGATAATTATTTTCTCTTGGGGTCTTTTGCTTTATCTTTCAATTAAATTAAGCCAATGGTTTACGAGATTTTAATGTACCTGCATTTAGCCACAGTGGTTCCATGTGTATTTTTGGGCGCATATTTATTACTTGCCAAGAAAGGTGGACTTTTTCATCGAAAGTTGGGTGCCATTTACATGGTCTTGATGATTATCACAGCGATTCTGGCTTTGTTTATGGAGGCACGTGTTGGACCCGTTTTCCTAGGACATTTTGGTTGGATTCACCTTTTCTGTTTTCTAGTGCTTTGGACTGTGCCGACAGCTTTCTTAGCCATTCGAAAAGGAAAAGTAAAAAGCCATCAGCGCAAAATGGTGTTGCTTTACATCGGTGCAATTTTGATCGCTGGAGGGTTTACCTTTTCACCGGGAAGGTTCCTTCATGAGCTCTTTTTCTAAAGCTCATTAATATTTGAAAGATAGCTCTCCGCCTGTTCTAAAATTTCCTGCTTGTTTTTCAGCTTATCAAGTGTCCGATAGGCCATTCCAATCCGTGGATTCTTTTCCAATTTCTCCCGATTTCTCTCGTAAAAATGCCAATACAAGCTATTGAAGGGACAGGCCTTGTCGCCCACTTTCTCTTTATGATTATAGGCACAATGATCACAGTAATTGCCTTGTTTTTTAATGTAATTGGCAGAGGAAACATACGGCTTGGTGCCAACGATTCCACCATCTGCAAATTGACTCATGCCCCGGGTATTGGTAATCTCCACCCACTCGATCGCATCGATGTAAATACCCAAATACCACTTATCAATCTCATCGGGATGGATTCCTGCTAGCAAAGCAAAGTTACCCGTGACCATCAATCGCTGAATATGATGTGCATAGGCCAAGTCAAGCGATTGACCGATGGCCTCCGAAAGACATTTCATTTTGGTCTTTCCAGTCCAAAACCAATCCGGAAGCTTACGATCATGGCCGAAGAAATTCATCTCTGCATAATCGGGCATTTTGGCCCAATACACACCTCTCATATACTCTCGCCAACCAATAATTTGCCGGATAAAACCTTCTACTTGAGAGATAGAAATTTCCTTTCGGTGACCTTCCCAATAGCTTTCTACTTTCTGTACCACCTCCAGCGGAGACAGCATCTTACTATTCATCGCAAAACTCAATCTGGAATGGAATAAAAAGGCGTCCCAAGTTGTCAAAGCATCCTGATAATCTCCGAAATGAATCAGTAGATTTTTGCAGAAATGGTCTAGCACCTCCAAACACTCTTTTCTACTCGTAGGCCAGGGGAAATTTTCAGCATCAACCTTCCCGATGGTTTTCACACCGGATTTTTCCAGCATTTCCAATAGTCCCGAAAGATCCTTTGGATGTGCTTTGGGTTTTTTTAGGAGCTTGGAATCCTTGAGAGCAGAGCGGTTTTCATGATCAAAATTCCATTTTCCCTCCACAGGTTCCTTGCCATCCATCAGGATGTCATATTTTTTTCGCATCTCCCGATAGAATGACTCCATCAGGTAGGTTTTCTTTCCTTTGAAAAATTCTTCCAAAAATGCTCTTTTAGTAAGAAAATGCTCTGAATCGACCGAATCGGTAGAAATCTTCAGGTTCTTGCAAATTGAGCGCAATTGCTCGTCGAGGCGGTATTCATCGGGCAGTTGGTATTCAAACTTTTCGATCCCTTCATCATTCACAAGCTGCTGAATCAATTTTTCGAGATCCTGCGGGTTTTTCGGATCATCTAATTTGAAATAGCGCATTTGATGGCCCTGAGTTTCGATTTCGGAAGCAAAATTCCGCATCGAGTCAAAAAAGGCCAAGACTTTTTGAACGTGGTGATTTACATAATCCGTCTCCTGTCGCATCTCGGCCATGAGGTAAATGTGATCATCACTTTTCTCCTCAAACCAAGAATGCGATTGATTCAATTGATCTCCAAGAATTAAGCGTAGCGTTTTTGGCATAAAAAAAGGGCTTTATGATAATTAAAGCCCTTTTAACCAAGCATTGTTTATGAGAAACTTAATATTTGAAGCAAGGCATGGAGGACTTTCGGCCTGCTCCTTTGGCATTACCTGCAAGGAAACTATATCGAATAGAAATTTCGTGAGCACCACCGGTATTTGCATTGCCCAATGATGAAAGTGTAAAGTCATGACTATAACCCACATCCAATCCTCCACCTAGCGAAATACCCACCAATGCAATGACTGCTTCATTATTTGGAAGAGCGCTTTGACCAACAGGGATTCCTCGATACCAAACTCCAAGAACTAAAGGCTGGATATTTACTTGTGTTCCTAGATCAAGCTGTGTGAAGGGTCCTTGATTCTTATAATTGAAAGCAAAGGTCAATTCTCTTGTACCAGTTCGCTGATTATAGAATGCACGGGAATTTCCTCCAGAAAGATCAAATTTGACTCCACCGTGAGCAGATAGCTTGAGCGGCAACTCGCTGATTTCTCCATCGATGAATGAAATGTTCGGCTGGGTTACATGGTGTGCAGAAGCTCCAAACCAAATATTTTCATTGTGGAAAAGCATTCCGAAACTATAGTCCACAAACTGATGACGCATATCTTCTCCTAGGTTTTCACCCGAAAAATCACCAATTGCACCAGTTTGATCATCTATTTGACTACCGAAAATCATATCGCCGAAATAGGCATCTCGATCTTGGTAGCTCACCTGACCACCTACACGGAGAAAGGAACGGAAGCCTAAGCGAGCACGGTAAGAATAAGCAGCACCTATTTCCGTAATACTCAAATTGGCCATGCTTTGATCAGACTGGTTGAAAATCAAACCCACTCCACTATTTGCTCCAAAAATATAATGATCAATATAGGCAGAATAAGAATTGAAGGACTGATCCAATCCTGGCCACTGGTTTCGATAATTGACACCAATCTGAGTCATCTCAGTAGATCCGGCCATAGCTGGATTGAGATAGAGTGGATTAGCATAGAACTGAGAATACTGCACATCCTGGGCCTGAAGGCTCAAGCTGGCAATACAAAAGGCGATCAACAAATAAAGCCTTCTTAATAATCTTTGCTGATTATGGTGAGGCTTGAGGTTTTCTACTTGAAGAGATTCAAATGCAAACTGAGCCAAGCCATCAGATTTGATTACCCCATCCTGAAAAGGAGCGGAAATCGATAATTGATATGGTAGCCGTGTGTTTTTCACTTTTGAAGAATTTCAGGATGGTGTTTTTGATTTATAAATCGAATATTTTGTATTTCATTTTTTAGAATATTATTTTATGTAAATCATATACAGCAAAATGATATTCTATTAATTGCCTTGTTCGATTTAAATATATGTACATTATTCTTTAAAACAAGCATTTTCAATTAGCTCGAAAAAATGAAATACAGCTAAAAATTGTCTTATTTTTCTTCAAATTATACCATTATCAAAAAAGGTCATAAATGAAACTTTTTTCTGGATATGAAATGAAATTGTCTTGAAAATCAGGCTTAAAAAAAATTTGAATTTTTTTAAAAAAAATAATTTGGAAACAACCTAACAATCAGAAAATCATTTGATTTACTGTCAATTATAAAATTTTTTGACCCGTCTGGAATCCTACATTTTAGAAGAAATCACCCCAAAGAATTGTAAGGATCCCCGAATAAATGAGAATCAGTTTTTAATCAGCTGTATAATTTGCTTAAATACTTTCTCCAGAAAAATCTCGAAAGCATAAATTGTGTAGGAAAGAGCTAGTAAGTATTTAGGCTTTGGTAATCTTGAATAAGTAGATCAAGCCCGAAAAAATAATAACCTATTTGTCCAGGATGGTAGCCAATAGCTGTGGAATAGCTGGAGGGGATAAAGTCAAAAAGCAGTCTAGAGCATGAGAAATACTCCAGCTGAAAATTATCAAAACAAGAGAAATGGAAACTCTTCCCTTACTCTGATTTATCGGATTAGGGTGACTCCTCCTGTTTTCTCCTTTTGGTTGGAGTCTTGATCGGTATAGGTGATTCGATAGAGGTAATTCCCAGCAGGTAGGAGTTGACCTTTATAGGTACCGTCCCATCCTTTGCTTTCGGGAGAATTGGTGAAGAACATTTTCTCTCCCCAAGTATTGAAAATCTCCAGAGTAAAGGATTTGATATTCTTAATTTTAGGAATAAAGGTGTCATTTAATCCATCTCCATTTGGAGTAAAGGCGTTTGGAATCACTACCTGAGCTTCAGCGGTAATTACCTGAACACTGCTCACCTCATCGGTGGAGCAACCAAAGATATCATACCCGGTAAGTTTCACTTCGTATGTCCCTGGGTCTTGATAAACGTGTATTGGATCTTTTTCTGTGGAAGAAACACCGTCTCCAAAGCTCCATTCCCACGCGATTATCTCTGGACTTATTTGACTCTCAAAAAGGATTTCTTCATCAATAAATACCTCAGGCTCTGTGGTAATTTGAAGCTTTCTGTACTTAAAGTCTAATCTTCCACTTTGATTGATTTGAGAAGGAAAATCAAGAACTGCAGAAACATTTGAACTACAACCCGTAGCGTCAGTTACGGTCACTTCCACCACACCCGCTTGGAAATAGTTGATTTCTCGAGTGTTCTTTTCCCCGGAACTCCAAGAAATCGTGAAAGGCTCCTTGCCTCCTGTAATGGAAACCCATGCATGACCGGTGACACTTCCCTGCTCACAGTTCACATCTAGTGCAGATTCTATCCGAGCAGTGACAGCTTCAGATTGAGACACACTATAACTTCCGCTAATAGTACATCCCGACTCATCAGTTATGCTTACTTCATAAGTACCGGCAGCTAAACCTGTTCGGTTCAATTCACCAGATACTCCGTCTGCCCATGTAACGGTGACTTGGCCCTTGCCTCCTTTGTGAGCGATTTTTATTGCTCCGTCTGCTTCGCCGGTGCAGCTTTGATTTGAAATCTCAATTAGATCCAGACTCAATGCAGATTCAGCTTTCAATTCTACTTGCTGATCTATAAAACAACCAGAAGCATCGGTAATTCTAGCAGAATAAATTCCTGCAGGAAGGTTTTCCAATTCCGCTCCACTGGCCCCATTATTCCAAGTAATCGTATAAGGCGCAGTACCACCGATTACATTTAGATCGATTGTACCATTGGAATCAGAAGAGCAACTTGGATTGATAAACTCTGCTTCTACTTCCATGGACTTGGGCTCTTCCACTCGATAACTAGCCTGCATGGTGCATCCGCCTTGATCTTGAATAAGCACATCGTAGATTCCAGCAGATACATTTGATAGATCCTTTGACTTTATCCCATTACTCCATATATAAGTGTATGGTGCTTGTCCGCCAGAAACATTCAAGGTGATAGACCCATCATTTTTACCTGCACAGCTTGCATCAACAACCGATTCAGTGACCTGCATCCCAGCCTCCTTTGAGTTGATTTGAAAACTCATAGACACATCACAGTTGTATCTATCGGCTACTGTGACTATATAAGTTCCTGGCTTCAAGTCATTAGCCTCCCAAGAATCCTGAAGACCATGGCTCCAAGTCACTTTATATGGCTCTCCACGACCGATTTTGACGGAAATCTTCGCTGAGCCATCAGCAGAAGAACCGCAAGATGCGTCAGTTTTTTCCACTGGATTGAGGATTAATGGAAATGGAGGCTGTACCACTATATTCTCAATGTGCTTCAATCCTTGAGAGTCTGTAATCTCAACTGTGTAAGTACCCGCATACAGATTGCCTCTGTTTTGAGTTGTTTCCTTGGTGTTCCATAGGAAAGTATAAGGAGGAACTCCTCCCGTGACATCTAAAATGATAGATCCTCGTTCGCTGTGTGAACATAGAGCAAGCTTTCCACTTACATCGACTTGGATTCCGTTAAAACTCAAGATCCGGTCATTCTCGGATTTTGGAATTTCAAAGGCATATTGTCCAAGGGCGTTGGAAACCACGACTAAGCTCAAGAGGAGAGCTAGCGTTACGAAATAATATGTGGTTTTAAAGCTTTTCAATTAATGTAGATTTCAACAGGTCTATTTTGCCTTATGAATTGATATTTCTGTATTTCAAATTTTAGAATATTATTTTTTGTATATCGAATACAGCAAAATGATATTCTAAATATTCTTCTGTTCGATGGAAATTTATATCATTTATTCTTTTGGACAAGTGATTTTTATCATGGCCAAGAAATCAATTCCAGCTAAAAATTGTCTTATTTTTCTTCAAATTGTACCATTATCAAAAAAGGTCATAAATGAAGCTTTTTTCTGGTGATAAAATGTAAAAGCGCTGAAAATCAAGGGCGAAAAAAATTTTAAAATTTTTTCAATTTTTTTTGAAAAATGTCACTACTGACTGAGAAACAGGTCCTTTCGAAGGAGATTCATAGAAATACACCCCATATCAGAAAAAGTAAAAACAACAAAAAAACCTCTTCTAGGTGGAAGAGGTTCTTAATGATTTGAAATGCTACATTAAAGTAGGGGTCTGAATTGCCTCAGGAACCTTACGTCGTTCTCAGTGAATAGTCGTAGATCCTTGATCTGATACTTAAGCATAGCAATCCGCTCGATTCCCATACCAAAGGCAAAGCCGGTATATTTATTCGAGTCGATTCCGCAGTTTTCCAGAACGTTAGGATCAACCATGCCGGAGCCTCCGATTTCGACCCAGCCGGTACCCTTACAGACATTGCAGCCTTTACCTCCACAAAGCAGACAAGAAATATCAATCTCCGCACTTGGCTCAGTGAAAGGGAAATAGGAGGGTCTGAACCGAACTTTAGTCCCTTTTCCAAACATCTCCTTCGCAAAATGATAGAGCGTATTTTTTAAATCGGCGAAACCAACATTCTCATCTACATAAAGCCCCTCGACCTGATGGAAGATGCAATGTGCACGCGCGGAAATAGCTTCGTTTCGATAGACTCTTCCCGGAGAAAGCGTTCTAATCGGTGGCTTTTGATTTTCCATCACCCGTACCTGTACGGAAGAAGTATGCGTCCGCAAGGCGATATCCGGGTTTTTCTCGATGAAAAAGGTGTCCTGCATCTCGCGGGCAGGGTGATTTTCCGGGAAGTTGAGTGCGGTGAAGTTATGCCAATCGTCTTCGATTTCAGGACCTTCCGAAAGGTTGAAACCGATACGTTCGAAAATCTCAATGATCCGTTGTCTTGTAGCCGTAAGTGGATGAATTCCCCCTATGGATTGATTAGAAGGGGGCAAGGTAAGATCCAGGTCAGCAGACTTAGACTTTTTAGAGGACTCATTGACCCGATCTATAAGCTCCTGAAATTTTGCTTCAGCCGCCTGCTTGACCCCATTGATCAGCTGCCCATACTCGCGCTTCTTTTCATTAGGAATTTTGCCCATTTCAGCAAAAAGTTCGCCCACCACGCTTTTCTTGGAAATGAATTTCATCCGAAAAGCTTCCAGTTCTTCTTTATTCTTGGCTTTAGCCTGAGCTATTGCTTTTTTGATGGCTACTATTTTGTCCTGATTCATGGAAATTTATTCTAAAGGCACAAAGCTACAATTTTTAGCTTTTTGAGCAGAATTCAAGGTAATTCATTTTTAACATCTTCCGAAGAGCGGGAATATTCTTGGACTTATTTCAAAAAAATCTCCTCATCATCGATCCAAATGATTTACAGGCCTCGTAATTCCTTCCAAATCAAAAAACACATCAATTATGAAAAATTTCTTAAAAACAGCGCTTTTAGCATTTGTTTTCCTCAGTGCAAACCTTGCTTTTGCCCAAATGGAAAAAACCGTCGAGGTAGGTGGAGCCCCTATGTACCCTTCTAAAAACATCGTGGAGAATGCGGTAAATTCTGCCGATCACACCACTTTGGTTGCTGCAGTCAAAGCAGCCGGTTTGGTCGAGACCTTGCAAGGGAAAGGTCCATTCACAGTTTTTGCTCCTGAAAATTCTGCTTTCGCCAAATTACCGGACGGTACGGTGGAAACACTTTTGAAGCCTGAAAACAAAGGACAATTAACTGCTGTCTTGACCTACCATGTAGTAGCTGGAAAGATGGGATCAAAAGATATCGCCACGGCAATCAAAAAAGGAAATGGAAAAGCAGTCTTGACTACTGTACAAGGTGGAAAATTGACAGCTTGGATGAAAGGAAAAGACTTGTACATCACTGACGAAAATGGTGGACAGTCCAAAGTAACCATCGCCGACGTGTGGCAGTCAAATGGAGTAATCCACTCGGTTGACAGTGTAGTTTTACCAAAAATGTAATAGGTTGTAGTTGATTTGGTTGTAAAGTCCGATTGGGATGTTCTCAGTCGGACTTTTTTATTTGATTGAATCATAAGTTCTTTTTGGGCACTTGCCGTGAAGCGAAGATTTGAACTAACTTTGTCCTGTGCGAAATCTACTGCGTTCGATTATCGGCATTCTAGCCATCACATTTTCTTATTCCTGCTCAGACCTTTCGGATGAGCCAAGAGCATTGCTCAATTTGGTCTTAGTAGATGCGCCTCCTGCCTACGATTCTGTTTTTATAGAAATTTTGGGGGTGGATGTCCGCATGAATGTGGAAGGAAGGGATACTGAGGAGCAATCATTTTTTATTCCCTATGAATTGGGAGATAAGCGGGTTCGTGTCTCAGACCTAGTTGGCGGCGAAGTCTTATTGCTTGGCCGAGGCACCTTACCTCCGGGAAGAATTATCGAGCTAGAAATGCGATTGGGAACGGAGCATTCGTTATGGGAAAATGAAAACGTGTATCCAATTGCACTTCCTACAGACGAAGAGGCTCTTGTCAATATTCCTGTCTCATTGGATCTGGATGGAGGGCTTTCTTATGATGTGATTTTGGATTTTGATCTGGAAAAATCTATTCAGACTACTCGGACAGAGCCATTTGCCTTTGAACTTACACCAACTGTAACAGCCATTTTGCCCGGGACATTCGGGGAAATTAGGGGAAGTGTTTCTCCAACTACCCTTCGGCCATCGATTACAGCTATTCTAAATGGAGATAGCATCAGCACCCACACCAATACCGCAGGTGCTTTCCTATTTCGACTTCAGCCCGGCATTTACGATCTCTATTTGGATCCTAAAGATGAAGCCTTTCTGGCGGATACCATCCGGGGTGTTGAAGTAAGACTTCGTGAAACACTGACTTTGGATCGAATAAACTTTCGCTCGAATCCCTAATGGAAAATCCGATCAACTACATGAGAAGGGCCTTGGAACTCGCCGAATTAGGACTTGGCTCAGTCAGTCCCAATCCACTCGTGGGGTGTGTGATCGTGCATCATGATCGGATTATCGGAGAAGGCTACCATCAAAAATATGGAGGCCCTCACGCAGAGGTCAATGCCATCCATTCTGTCAAAAATCAAGACTTACTTCCCGAAGCAACCGTCTATGTGACCTTGGAGCCTTGTGCCCATTACGGTAAAACGCCTCCCTGTGCCAATCTGCTGGTAGAGAAGCGAGTAAAAAAAGTCGTGATTGCCGCCATGGATTCTAATCCCTTGGTCGGCGGCAAAGGAATTGAAATCCTAAAAAACGCCGGAATCGAAGTCGAAACAGGCCTTTTGGAAACAGAAGCCCGATGGCAAAATCGACGGTTTTTTACCCAAATCGAAAAAAATCGTCCCTACGTAATCTTGAAATGGGCACAAACCGCTGACGGTTTTGTTGCCAGAAAGGATTTCTCTTCCAAATGGATCTCCAATCCCCTCAGCCGCCAATTTGTTCATAAATGGCGTGCCGAAGAAGACGCTATTTTGGTAGGGAAAAATACAGCCTACTATGACAACCCCAGCTTAAATGTTCGTGACTGGAGCGGAAAAGATCCTATCCGCCTTGTAATTGACCCCCAACTGCACCTAGATCGTCAATTGAAAATTTTTGATCAAAGTATTCCGACCATCTGCTATAACCTGCTTAAAAATGAGGAGCACCAAAACCTCGAGTTTGTAAAGCTTGAACCAAATTTTCACCCCAAAGAAATTTTGGCTGACCTACAAAAAAGAAAAATCCAGAGTGTGATCCTAGAAGGTGGGGCTTTCGTTTTAAAAAATTTCCTGGATGCCGAACTTTGGGACGAGGCTCGAGTGTTTACAGGATCATCGAAATTTGGAAATGGAATAGCGGCACCAATTATGCAACAGCCTCCTTCAGGTCAAATTTCGATTCAGGAAGACCTTTTGTCCTATTATTTCCATGTCTGAAAATCTATTTATTCCTACTGAAGCCAGCAAGGCAGAAAAATACGAAGCCATTCTTCCACAGATCGAAGCGCTGATTACGGGAGAGCCTGATCTCTATGCCAACTTGGCCAATATCTCTGCAGTACTCAAGCAGGGCTTCGGCTTCTTTTGGGTAGGTTTTTATCTCGTGAAAGAGGAGCAGCTTGTATTGGGACCATTCCAAGGACCTATCGCATGTACCAGAATTGCTTTTGGAAAAGGAGTTTGTGGAACTGCCTGGAAAGAAGGAAAAACGCAATTAGTTCCTGATGTGGATGCTTTTCCAGGACATATTGCCTGTAGCTCAGCTAGTCGTTCGGAGATCGTGGTTCCTGTTCTGAAAAACGGAGAAGTTATGATGGTCTTAGACGTAGACAGCGATCAGCTGAATGATTTTGATGAAGTGGATCAAGCCTATTTGGAAGAGCTATGTAAGAAGCTTTCCGAAACTCTTTAACCCGGATTATGCATTAGAATCTGTAGTGAGAGCTCAAACCGCAATAAAATCAAGCATTTAGCGAATGAGGCATAGCACGGCTAAGGTGATTGAGCTAAATGCAGCAAAGCGATTGATTTTGAAGCAGTTTGAGCTCGTAATAAGAAATCTAATGCATATTTCGGGTTTAATTGATCAGACTTCCTCTCCAATCCAAATTAAAGTTGCGGCTGAGAATTCAGTAAATCCCTCAGGCAATTCTATTTGAGTGACAAATTCCAAGGGCAAAATCATATCCATTTCAGAGTTTCTGATTTGAACAGGAAGGCCATTGGGACCAAAGATTTCCACCGTAGTCGCTGGAAACCACTTTTTGAAACTTCTTCCCTGTACGGGATAGTACTTTCTTCCCTCATCAAATAGGGTCAAATCCATTTTGTCCAGGAATTCATCCAACTGCTTGGAATCCTGTCTGGAAAAACCGATCAAATGAGCCGCTTTGTGATCCGAAGCAAGCAAATAGTACAATGCTTCCTTCAAATGTTCACCCGATTGACTTACCAAAAACCGAAGCGGGTACTGCTCCTCCATTAGCTGAGTGTTTTTATTTCGAAAGCGTTCTGAACTGATAATGACATCGATTTTGATGCCCCAGGACAGCACTTGGTCTACAGCTTCCTCAGCTACCAAGACGGTAGGTACCCATTCAAGAAGTCCGGAAAGCCGTTCCCAAGAAAAGTCCTGAAGGTCCAAAATTACTAAGGCGGGTTCCTGTTGCTCTTTGACGAAATGATGTGAAGACATTAGCTGAAGAGGTTTTGATAGAAGTGAAGAACATTTTTGTAGGCGAGTTTTTCCAATTGCTCGGCAGGGAGATTTTCAGCCAAGGCCTCCAAAATCTCAGGGTACTTGGAAGCGTTTTCAGCAAGAGGAAAGTAGAAAGGATGTCGACTTTTATCCGGAAAATCCTGAGTATAAAAGTAGTCTGCTCCAAAACTCTGTGCATTTTCCCCTCCAATCTCAAAACCATGCAAAATATGCTCAAAAAGCCGCTCTGGGACGTCATTATCTAAGAATGCCCGTAGAAAATTAACCCCAATGATCCCTTTTCGCCGAATAATTTCCTGGGCAAATTCATCACTCAGATTACGTACATGATCCCAAATGGCTCGATAGTTTGAATGGCTAGCAATGATAGGGGACTGAGGCTGATGCTGATCGATATGATTTAAAATCCCCTCTGCCAGGAGGTCAGAACTATGAGAAAGATCGATGGGAATATTTCTTTCGATCAAAAGGTCAAGCAATCTTCTCCCGTCATCTTTTAGGCCGATTCCCTCCGTGTAATTTCCTCCACCAAATCGATTTTCGGTATGATGAGTCAAACTCACATATGCCAAACGCCCAACTTTGGATAGAATCTGATCGAGTTGTCGCTCTATGGCTTCCCATGATGAATTTTCCTCCCCCAAGCCTGCTGCATTCTCAATGGATGCAAGGGCTGCAATTGGACCGGAAGATTTCCAACTTTGCGCTTGAAATGCGGAAAAAGCTCCTTCATCAATTAGCGATTGGAATATTTCTGCTTGCTTGAGTGCCAAATCCATGGAACCTGGGCGCACATCCGTATAAATCGCTAAAACCTGAAGCTTTACGTTGCCTTTGCGCAGCCAAGGTAAAGCACAGGCAATATCAATTTCATTGGAGGGACTTGCTCCGGGAATCTTCGCCAAGTAGGATAGCAAATCACAATGAAGGTCAAAAATCGGTAGATGCATGGAATTGGGGTTTGAAACAAAGTAAATCAAAAAAATGCGTGTTTTTTAATACTTTTAGCCCCTTGATGAGTTAGAGTTTCACTGACCTTAAAACAAAACTATGGCACTCTCTTCCCCCTTTAATTTCAAAAAATGGATTGACGAAAACCGACACTTGCTTAAGCCTCCTGTGGGAAATCAGCAGGTTTACAAGGGAAATGATGACTTTATTGTCATGGTCGTCGGTGGTCCCAATGCCAGAAAAGACTATCACTACGAGGAAGGGGAGGAATTCTTCTACCAATTGGAAGGTGACATTGTGCTGAAAGTCATCGAAGATGGCAAGCCTAAGGATATTTCTATCAAGGAAGGGGAAATATTTCTGCTTCCTCCGAGAGTCCCACACTCACCACAGCGACCTGCCAATACGGTCGGACTAGTCATAGAACGATATCGCAGACCAGGTGAAAAGGACGGGTTTCTATGGTTTTGCGAAAACTGCAATCACAAACTTCACGAAGAATATGTCGAGCTTACCGACATTGTCAATCAACTACCCCCAATCATGGAGCGCTTTTGGAGTAGTGATGAATTAAGGACTTGCAAAAAATGCGGTACTTACATGGAGAAGTAAACCTTTTCCTTTCAAAAACTCTCTAAACCTATCTTCTTCCTCAAATGAAAACACTTTCCTATTCATATACTGAAGCTTTTGCTCAAGAAATGGATCAAAATGATCCACTTCGAAAATTCAGAGGGCACTTTTTCTTTCCGAAAGTCAATGGTCAGGAGGCACTTTATTTCTGTGGTAATTCGTTAGGTCTTCAGCCAAAATCTGTTAAAGATTACCTGAATAAGGAATTGAATAATTGGGCTGAAATGGCAGTAGACGGGCATTTTCACGGAGAAGATGCCTGGTATCACATTCGTAAAAAGTCCAAACCTGCATTGGCTGAAATACTCGGAGCACAGGAGCATGAGGTGGTGGCGATGAATAATCTCACGGTCAACCTCCACTTGCTAATGGTGACTTTTTATCAGCCCACAAAAGAGCGATACAAGATTCTGATTGAGGCCGGAGCATTTCCCTCCGATCAATACATGCTGGAAAGTCAAGTCAAATGGCATGGATTAGACCCGGACACTACTATCATCGAAATTAAACCCAGAGAAGGGGAGCATACGCTGAGGACGGAAGATATTGTGGCGGAGATTAAGCGGCACGGAAAAGAGCTGGCCTTGGTCAACATGGCGGGCCTTCAATATTACTCCGGACAGCTTTTTGATATGAAAGCCATCACCAAAGCAGCTCACGAGGTAGGGGCACTGGCAGGTTTTGACCTAGCGCATGCTGTTGGCAATGCTCCGCTATCCCTTCATGATTGGGAGGTGGATTTCGCTACTTGGTGCAGTTACAAATACCTCAATTCCGGTCCTGGAAATGTCTCAGGCATCTATATCCATGAAAAATATGCCGAGCGACCTGACCTCCCTCGATTTGCAGGATGGTGGGGCCATGATGAGGCACAGCGTTTTTTGATGGAGAAAGGCTTCATTCCCATGTTTGGGGCTGATGGCTGGCAACTGGCGAATTCCAATGTGTTGGCCTTGGCCGCTCATCAGGCTTCCTTGGATATTTTCCATGAGGCAGGAATCAAAAACCTGAGAAAAAAGAGTGAGCGTTTGACAGGATACTTAGAATTTTTGATCCGTGAAATCAGCGGAGAATCAGGGATTTTGGAAATTATAACCCCAGAAAACCCAAGTGAACGTGGCTGTCAGTTATCTTTGCTGATTCATCAAGGCGGGAAAGCCGTCTTCGACGAATGGTATCAGCATGGTGTAGTGGGAGACTGGCGCAACCCCAATGTCATTCGTCTTGCTCCTACTCCACTGTATAACAGCTTCATGGATGTGTTTCGATTCGCAAAGATTTTGGAACAATCCCTCAATAAATTCGCTTAAAAGAGCGAAGGAAATCTTTCCAAAATGAAAAAAGAAGAAATAACCATCTTGGGTGCCGGACTGATCGGAACCCTGATGAGTATATACCTCCGAAAGCAAGGTCTTCCAGTCAAAATCTATGACAAGAGACCTGATATGCGGAAAAGCAAGCGATACGAAGGCGGTCGCTCCATCAATATGGCCCTAAGCCATCGAGGATGGAAAAGCCTCGAAGAGGTAGGTCTCAAGGATCGGGTACTACCCCTTGCAATTCCTATGTATGGGCGAAGAATTCACGATGAACATGGTGGAACTTCCTTCATCCCGTATGGGAAAGAAGGTCAAGCCATCTATTCCATATCCCGTGGCAAATTCAATCAACTTTTGGTCGAGGAAGCTGAAAATCTAGGCGTAGAAATGCTTTTTGACCATAAGTGTGAAGAAGTGGACTTCAGAGATCAGACTATTCATTTTTCTGGACCTGAAGGAAATTTCAAAAAAGAAGCTCCTGTGATCATCGGGGCTGATGGCGCTTATTCCTCTCTGCGAATGTCTATGCAAAAGCAGATTCGATTCAATTATAGGCAGGAATACATTAGCCATGGCTACAAGGAACTGACTATACCAGCCTCTGCGGATGGAGAATTTGCCATGGATCCCAACGCGCTTCATATTTGGCCGCGGGGAAAGTTCATGCTAATTGCGCTCCCAAATCCTGACAAATCCTTTACCTGCACACTTTTTTTACCATTTGAAGGCACCAAGGTTTGCTTTGACAAAATAAACGATGCAGGAGATCTAAAATCCGTTTTCAGGGCCTTCTTCCCTGACGCATACGAATTGATGCCAGACTTGACGGAAGAATATTTTAAAAATCCCACTTCTGCGCTAATCAATGTCGAATGCTACCCTTGGGTACAAGGGCATAGTCTTTTGATAGGAGATGCTTCGCATGCCATGGTTCCTTTCTATGGGCAGGGAATGAATTGTGGCTTTGAAGATTGTCGTGTGTTAAATGGCTTGATCAATAAATACGGTCACAACTCTTGGGATTTGGTTTTTGAGAAATTCCAGAAAACCAGAAAGCCTGATACCGACGCCATCTGCCAATTGGCAATGGAAAACTTCGTTGAAATGCGGGACACTGTTGCAGACCCCAAATTTCTGATTCGGAAAAAGATCGAAACCAAGCTGAACGAACTTTATCCGAAGGATTGGGTACCACTTTATTCCATGGTGACTTTCTCGGATATGAGCTACTCTGAGGCTTATGCTCAGGGTCAATTACAAGATTCAATCATGCGCCAAGTGATGGCAGATCCATTAATTACTGAAAATTGGAACCGATTGGACTACGAAGAGATTATCAACAAAATGGAAACCGCAAAAGCAGTCTAACAAATGGAAAAACCAAATTTCAACGTAGAAGAAGTTAATAAAATCATTCGTGGACGTAGATCCATGTTTGTGGCGCAGTTTAAGGAAAATGATCCTGTAGATGATGCCATCATCGAAGAAATGCTCGAAAATGCCAATTGGGCGCCTACGCATAAGTTGACTCAGCCTTGGAGATTTATTGTTTACACAGGAGAAGGGCTGAAAACATTTGCTAATTACCAGGCAGAGCTCTACAAAAAGCGCGCTGAGAAAAATGGTACCCCGTTCATTGAGGCGACATATAATAAGTTTAAGGAAAATCCAACCAAAGCATCACACGTTATCGCCATCTTGATGAAGCGAACTGAGAGTTCTGGACTACCACTGATGGAAGAAATTGCTGCTACCGCGATGGCTGTTCAAAACATGTATCTTACTGCCTCAGCGCATGGACTAGCTGCCTATTGGGGCACCGGAGGACCGACTTTTTGGGAGGAAGCACGGGAAGATTTTGGATTAGAAGGTGAGGATATGCTGATGGGCTTTTTTTACGTCGCTAAGCCTGCTAGCGATCGCTGGCCCACTGGCAAAAGAGAACCCATTGCCGACAAGGTCGGATGGATTAGAGAATAAAAAATAACCGCTGAGTTTTTCAGCGGTTATATTTTTTTAAAACCCTACAAATGCCGGTGGCTGCGCGCCATTTGCCCGAAGATAGGCTATCGCAGAGCCCCTGTGATGGGTGCTGTGATCCATCAGGAGAGCCATTACCTGTCTTCTGCTGACATTATTTCCAAAGACTTCGATGACTTCCCCTGCTTTATCTGAAGGAAGAGCCTGAATCGTAGCTGCGCCATAATCATAGCACTTAGCAATGTAATCTGCCAAATCTGCTTTGCTGGCAGTTGCCAAATCAATAGAAAACCCAGGATCCTTTCCCATCAGAAATCCTTGTGAGATTCCAACAATCGCTGTTCCGATGTGATGAATTTGTTCCTTGAAGCTCATGGCCTCTGGGTCGGTTTTATAGTCCATCCCATCATCTGGCATCGCATTGAGCACATCAATGGTAAACTGCTTACTATTATTCCACTTAGACATGAATTCCTCCATGGTCGTTTGTGCCTGAAGAGAGGAGGAAAATCCTAAAATCAAAAAGGCAGCAATGGATAAAAACGGATACTTAAAATAATTTTTCATTTTCGTACTGGCTTGGTTAGATGTTAAAGTTCCATCATTCCCCGTGGAAATCAAACACAAAGGCCTAATTTTACCCCATGCGGAAACTGTTGTCTACCCTAATTTTCCCAATTTTACTAGTAGGTTGTGAAAATGCCTACCTACCAAAACCCAAAGGATATAACCGGATCGATCTTCCTGAGCATCTTTACCAGGAATTGAACGGTGAATATGCTTACACCTTTGATTATTCTGTTCACAGTAAAGTGGAGCCGGATTCTTTCAATCTTCAGGAAAAAAATTGGATCAATCTCAACTATGCGGATTTTGATGCCAAGGTACATTTGACCTACAAAAACATCGATGGAAAGGCTGATTTTCGATCCCTTTCGGAAGATGCTTTCAAGCTTACTGCCAAGCATCAAATCAAAGCCTATGGAATAGAAGAGTCCATCCTTCGCACGCCGAATGGATACACGGGGGTTGTTGCAGAACTCAAGGGAGAAGTACCTACTCAGTTTCAGTTTTTTGTCACTGACTCAACTGAGCACTTTCTCCGGGGAGCCCTTTATTTCCAAACAGCGATGAAAAATGATTCACTATCACCCTTAATCGAATACATCAAAATCGATCTGGCAAATTTGATGAATAGCGTGGAGTTTAAAGACTAGCGCAGCTTTTTCCAAGAGGCAATCACTACAGCACCACAGACCAGTGAAACGATTGTGGCGATAGTGCCATTCAGCGATTCTCCATAGATCCAAAACCCGGTTGCAAAGAGTGCTGCGTAAATCATAATTGAGCCGATCAGCATCAAGCCAATTTCCTTTGGAAGCTGACCCATTTCCTGCTTCTCTTCTGGATAGCAATCCAATACTTTTTTCCATCCAAAAGCTGCTGGATGTACTTTTCTGTAGAATTTCAAAAGAATTTCATCCTTTTCCGGCTGGGTCAAAAAAGTCACCAACAACCACCCCACTGTGGTAATCGAAACGGAGTATACCAACTTCAAATAAGCCTGATTCTCTGGAATGTCTATCAAGCCTAAATTGGGATTGATCACCTCAAAGAAAATGGCAACCACAAAGGAAATAGCCATGGCAGAGATCTCCGTGTAAGCATTGATTCTCCACCAAAACCACCGAAGAATAAAAATAAGGCCTGTACCCGCACCTATTTGAAGAAGGATATTGAAGGCTCCCAATGCGGAAGAAAGTGCAAGCGCTAAGAAGGCTGATAAAACCATCAAGCTGACAGTAGATATTCTACCTACCGCCACCAACTCCTTGTCAGAGGCCTCAGGTTTCACAAATCGAAGGTAGAAGTCATTTACGATGTAGGAAGATCCCCAATTCAAATGAGTAGATAAAGTGGACATCACCGCCGCAATCAGGGAAGCTAGTACAATTCCAATCAAACCTGTAGGTAAATAAGTCAGCATAGCCGGATAACCCAAGTCATCTCCAAGCTTGTCCACAGCTACATCCGGGAAAGCAGCCTGCATATCGGAGATATTTGGGAAAACGATCAATGAAGAAAGTGCAATAATAATCCAAGGCCAAGGGCGGAGTGCGTAATGTGCAATGTTGAAAAACAAGGTAGCACCGACTGCATTTTTTTCATCCTTCGCAGAGAGCATTCGCTGAGCGATATATCCCCCTCCACCTGGCTCGGCTCCAGGATACCAAGTCGCCCACCATTGGATGGCAATAGGAAGGATGAAAAGCGGGATATAGACATTGGGATCATCAAAATCAGGCACAAAATCCAATTTGTCCGAGACATTCGGATGGCTGAGTAGATTCTGTAGGCCTCCAACCTCAGGCAGGTCCAGAATGAAATAAGCCGCCCCAAAGGAGCCGATAATTGCTATGAAAAACTGGAAAAAGTCCGTCAACAAGACCCCTTTCAATCCACCTAAGGAGCTGTAGATTACTGTCACCACCGACGCCATCAAAAGTGTCTGCACAGGAGAAAGACCCAGCATGACTCCCCCGATTTTAATTGCTGCCAGGGAAACCGTAGCCATGATGACCACATTGAAGAAGACTCCTAGATAAATCGCCCGAAAAGCACGTAGAAAGGCAGCTCCCTTACCTGAGTACCGCAATTCGTAAAACTCCAGATCAGTCGTAACCTCAGAACGTCTCCAAAGCTTGGCATAGACGAAAACTGTCAACATACCGGTAAGCAAAAATGCCCACCAGGCCCAGTTACCACTAACACCGTTTTTACGAACGATGTCTGTGACCAAATTGGGCGTATCTGCAGAGAAAGTCGTCGCTACCATACTCACTCCCAAAAGCCACCAAGGCATATTTCTACCCGAAAGGAAGAATTCCTTGGCAGAAGAGCCTGCTTTTTTTGAAGTGAAAATTCCGATCAGAAGCGAGATTATGAAAAAGGCTGCGATGATGGCCCAATCAATAGCGGTGATATTCATAGGTTTCTGGGAAAATTTTTTCCAATAAACAAATTTTTACCCAAACAGCTTTAGACTTTTTTAATAAATTTTAAAAACTTATAATTTAAACATTGAATAAAGCTCCTTCGACCCCGCATTTCTACAAAACCCTTAGACTCTATCTTCAAAATATTTGAAATAGGTAAGAAAAAGTGGCTTTCTCCAGAAACTAAAATCTGCCTACTTTTGGCTATGAACTTAGAGAAACTAAGCCCGGTCTTGAGGCAATATGAATTTTTTGAAGTTCTAGATGCATGTCAAATAATGCCTCTGGGGGCAGGGCTTATTCATGAAACATTTTTGATAGAAAGTCCAAATGGCAAATACGTCCTTCAAGGCTTCAATCAGGAGGTTTTTCAATACCCAGATCGAATTGCCTTCAACCTTCAGCAGCTATTTAAAAATCAAATTGCGGATAAACTGCCCTTTGAATTACCGCTTCCACTCTTAAATAAAAGCGGAAAACAATTAAGTGCAGTCGATGGGAAGAATTGGCGAGTATTCCCTTTTGTACAAGGCAAGACATTGGAGCATATTTCCTCTAAGGATCAAGCACGAATTGCTGCAACCGCTTTTGCTGAGTTTTCTAAGGCAGGTGCAGAATTGAAGGTTGACATATTGAAAGAAACCATTCTCAATTTTCATCGTCTCGATCTACGCTTTGAACGTTTTTGTGCGATCGCTTCTGGAATTAAGCGAAAACTTGACTCCGAAGAGGAAAGCTTACTTAGGTTTTACCTAAATCAAAAACCGCTAATTGAATCCTATAAGGAAACCATTCAAAGGCTTACCCAACGACTTACCCACAATGATACCAAAATCAATAATCTCATTTTTTCGGAAAATCTGGAACAGGTAAAGGCTCTCATCGATTTGGATACCGTAATGGCTGGATACTTACTTTATGATTTTGGCGATCTGGTGCGGACTGTGGCCTGTACCCGAACGGAGATTAGTACAGATTGGGAAAATTTGCGTCTGGAGGAATCGGTTTTTGAAGCATTGATGGAGGGTTACTTGTCGGGGTTGGGAAATTTGGCTGAAAAGGAGGAAAAGGAATCGCTACTGCTGGGAGGAGAGGTGATGACTTGCATGATGGGGCTTCGCTTTTTCACAGATCACCTACAGGGAAATATCTACTATCGGGTCAACTATCCCGAGCAAAACCTTCATCGGGCAAAAAATCAATCCATTTTATTACGAGATCTTCAAGCGAAGCGGGAGCTTTTGAAAAAACTCTGGATTAAGGCTGCGAAACATTCCTCTCTTTAAGACAAATACTGACAAAACTTGCAATTAATTTCCATGCGGGGCTAAATTGCCTAGCCGCAAAAAATATTCATCATTGTCCCGTTTTTTTGATACCAAAATAGAGTTTCTCAAAGGAGTAGGCCCACAAAAGGCCGCTCTGCTCAATCAAGAGTTGGGCATTTTTACCTATGGGGATTTGGTGCAGCACTATCCTTTCCGCTACGAGGATAGAAGCAAGTTTTTTAAAATCCGCGACCTTCATCAGGACTTAGAAAATGTCCAGATTATCGCCAAAGTCATGCGAGTGGAACTCGTGGGAACAGGGAAAAGGCGGCTTGTAGCGCATGTAGCGGACGAAACCGGGGAGATGGAAATGACCTGGTTTAAGGGAATCCAATGGATTCAGAAAAAACTTCCACCCGGTACTATTTATATTTTCTTTGGAAAGCCTGCCCAGTTTGGTCGAAAATGGAGTATAGCCCATCCTGAAATGGAGCCTTTGAGCCAATCAGCTGAGAAGCGAAACAGTTTTCAGCCTGTCTATTCCACTACCGAGAAGTTGCGCGCTCGATTCTTGGATTCCCGTGGCATCTCCAAAATCATGGAGCAGTTGATCCAAGTTTGTCTACCGCACATTCAGGAAACGCTGCCACAGGACCTTCTCCAGCAATTCCAATTGATTGGTAAACAAGATGCGGTCCGGGAAATTCACTTTCCCACAGACCCTGCCCGACTGCAACGAGCGAGAAAAAGACTGAAGTTTGAGGAGTTCTTTTTCCTTCAGCTCCGCCTACTTAAAATGAAAGTGACCCGAACGGAAAAGTATCGTGGTCAGCTTTTGGAAAACACCGAATTACTGAAGGATTTCTACGAAAACCATATCCCTTTTGAACTCACCGGTGCACAGAAAAGAGTAATTCGCGAAGCTTATCAGGACATGAAGTCAGGCAAGCAAATGAATCGCTTGATTCAAGGCGATGTTGGGAGCGGTAAAACAATGGTAGCCTTTATCTGCATGCTGATTGCGATCAGCTCGGGCTCTCAGGCCTGTTTGATGGCTCCTACGGAGATTTTGGCCAATCAGCACTTCGAAGGGCTCAAAGAATATGCGGATATGATGGGAATCTCGATTGCCCTGCTCACTGGCTCAGTAAAAAAATCCGCTCGTAGAGGAATTCACGAAGGCTTGGAATCTGGAGAGCTCAAAATCCTAATCGGTACGCATGCGCTTTTGGAAGATGTGGTACAGTTTCAAAACCTAGGCTTGGCCATCGTCGATGAGCAGCATCGCTTTGGTGTAGCGCAGCGGGCCAAACTTTGGGCAAAGAATGAAAATTTCTACCCCCATGTGCTGGTCATGACGGCCACACCCATCCCCAGAACTTTGGCCATGACGCTTTACGGAGACTTGGACGTATCTGTCATCGATGAGTTGCCTGCAGGAAGAAAACCAATCCAAACAGTCCATCGATATGACAAGGACAGGCTGAAAGTCTTTGGTTTTATCAATCAAGAAGTCCAAAAAGGAAGGCAAGTTTATATCGTCTATCCCCTGATCGAGGAGTCGGATAAACTCAATCTTAAAAACCTGATGGATGGATATGAAAGTATTGCCCGAGCATTTCCTCAATATCCTTTGAGCATTGTCCACGGAGCGATGAAAGCTGATGCAAAAGAATATGAAATGCAGCGTTTTGTCAAAGGGGAAACCAAAATCATGGTCGCAACCACGGTCATCGAAGTTGGGGTGAATGTTCCCAATGCATCCGTCATGGTCATCGAAAATGCGGAACGATTTGGCCTATCGCAACTCCATCAGCTACGAGGTCGGGTAGGAAGGGGTGCAGAGCAAAGCTATTGCATCCTAATGAGCAAATATGAGTTGAGTAAGGACTCTAGGGTACGGTTAGAGACGATGGTGAGAACCAATGATGGTTTCGAAATAGCGGATGTTGACTTGAAACTACGCGGTCCCGGAGATCTGATGGGCACTCAACAAAGCGGGATCACGGATTTACTGATTGCTGACCTAAGTAAGGATGCGCCCATTTTGACTTTGGCCAGGGATGCAGCACAGCAGGTTTTGGCAAATGACCCCAATCTTTCCCAACCTGAAAATGCTCCTATCCTTAGACAGGTACGACAACAGAAAAAATCAGCGGTCAATTGGAGTAGAATTTCCTGAGAATTGAAAAATTTCAGAATTGGGAGATTGCTTCAATTGGCCTTTGTAGCTAGAAGTGTATTGTAGCATTGGCTTAGAGCAATTACTAATTCTTTTCTATGTGGCTATGTGGTCCCTCTTTTTTTTAATCACATAGAAACATAGTACGCTTAGCACAAGACCAATAATTCATAGGATCTCCCGCAGATTTCCACAGATTAGCTGCGCTGAAGTTCGCTGATTTTTTGACCAAAAAAAATGCCTCCAGAATCTGAATCCACGAAAATCAGCGGATTTTTCTGCGATGATCAGCGGGATAGAAAAGAGAAAAAATAGCTTTCCTATATCCCTATGTGGTTCATCTTTTTTAAACCACATAGAGGCATAGTGCACATAGCAATCTGGAAACTGCATTTTCTGTTGGTCAGACGTGAGTGAGGACACTCACGTTGGCTCATTTATCATTCTTTTCTATGCGGCTATGTGGTTCATCTTTTTTAAACCACATAGAGGCATAGTACATATAGCAATCTGGAGACTGAATTTTCTGTTGGTGACGTGATTGAGGACACTCACGTTGGCGCATTTATCGTTCTTTTCTATGTGGCTATGTGGTTCATCTTTTTTAAACCAAATAGAGGCATAGAGCACATAGCAATCTGGAGACTGAATCTTCTGTTGGTCAGACGTAAGTGGGGACACTCACGTTGGCGCAGAATAAGATTGATACTAAATCAGTAAATCGAACTTAAAGTGGTCCGTCACTGCGAGCGAAGCGTGGCAGTCTATTCTATTGCAAACAAAAAGCTCACTCGCTCTCCCTTCCTCCGTGGTAAAAATTATTTCTTGGCCAGAGCTCGAAACACCTCCAAATACTGCTCTGTGACATGGTCCCAATTGTACTTTTGAGTCAATCCCGACTTAGCTGTTTTTCGAAGCTTCTCCATTTCCTCCGGTTCTGATTCAGCTTTTTCCACGGTTTCTTTCACCGATTCGGCCTTTTTTTCAAAATACCTGCCATGCTTTCCGTTTTTCAACATTTCCTGATTGAAAGGCGTGTCCAAAGCCAAAATCGCACAGCCATAACCCAAAGCTTTCAGCATCGCCGGGTTGGTGCCCCCATATTCATGCCCATGGAAATACACATAGCAGTGGGAGTATAGCGCTGCCAACTCATTTGGGTCGGTGACATAACCTGTAAAAAGTAAGCGGGGGTCCTGTATGTTTTTCAGACGATTGGCCCAAGCATCCGTGAAAGGCACATCGCCCACAATGACAAGTTTCCGATCAGAATTGGACTTTAAAAAACCTTCAATAATCAAGTCCGCATTGTTATCCGGCACCAGCCTTCCTACGATCAAAAAATAGTCTCGGCTTTCTAAATTCCACTTTTTCAATGGCTCGGAACCTACGCTTTCCCTAGGGTTTGCACCATAGGCGATGACTTTGGAGTCCGTATCGAAAAGCTCCAAATAAACTCTCCGCATTTCATCAGAGTCATTGATGATTTGATCATAAAGTTTGGTTGCCATCTTGGAAGCCCAGTAAAAATATTTGGAACCCAAACCTTTCCACTTCGGTCTTAGCCATTCCAAGCCATCCACATTGATAGCGGTGGGCTTTCGGAAAACTTTTGAAATAATTCCAAAAGGACCATTCCCCGAATTCACCACAAAAATCACATCCACATCCGAAAAGCAGGCATGTAGCATAGAAAAGAAAGTATGCGTCAACTGCGTTAAACTTTTGGACTCGATCGCAGGCGTATAAATACATTCGATCCCATTGACGAAGCGAGGTCTTTCTTTAAAAAGTGCCCGGTGATTATAGACTCGCACATGCACTCCTTTGGCTACCAATCGCTCTCCGAGTTCTTTGATCATCGTATCATAGCCACCATATACGTATGGATAGCCTTTTGCGCCCATGATAGCAACTTTCAGTTTTTTCTCAGATGCTGCCATAAGTGATTTTTGATTTTTTCTTCGAAAGCTTCCAGGCTAAATTCCTTTAAGACTCGAGCTCTTCCAGCTTGGCCCATCTCTATTCTGAGTTTCTTATCTCTGATCAATTGGCCCAAAGCTTTTGCTCCAGCTTCCACCTCAGCAATCGGAATGAGAAAACCAGTTTCTCCCTCTACTACCATTTCTGAAGCACCACCTGATCGAGTGGCTACCACGGGTTTGGATGCAGCCATCGCCTCCAAAATGACGGTAGGAAAAGAATCTGGCAAAACCGAAGGAAGCACAAAAATATCCAGGGAATCCATCAACTCAGGAATATCCTTTCGAAAACCCAAGTAACTCACTCTTGTCTCTAACTTCTTATTTATAATCTCTTGTTTAATTTCTTCCAAAATCGGTTCATAGCCGGGAAATGGGTCTCCAACAAAGACGAAATGAAGATTGGAGTGGGATTTAAGCAAGCTTTGAGCTATTTCCAGAAAAAACAGCTGTCCTTTTCCGGGATTGATTCTGCCGACCATTCCAATTAGCAGCGTTTCCTGACTCAATCTCAATTCCTCTTTCAACTTACCCTTCGCTTTCAAAAACTCACCATAAGGAATTCCATTCGGAATGACTTCAATTTCCGACTTCTTCAGCATACTTCCCCAATGATTTCCGACCGACTGAGATACTGCAATCGGAGCAGGGGTGGTCTGATCCAGTAGATTACTCAGCCACTTGACCAAAGGTGCCGGCCCGGGTAAAATTTCGTGAATATGCCAGCAGTGAGGGATTTGCTTTCGCTTGGCCCAGTAAGCGCCTACTACCACCGCCAGGGTGTTGGAGTAGACCAATTCAAATTGGTACTGCCGATGAAGCTTATTGAGGAATTGGTAGGCTTTAAGGTTTTTGGAAATTCGGTTGGCAAAGCCAATGGGGTTGACATATTTCCTGCGTAAAATGCCCAAATTCTGAATATGATAGGAAATTTTAGACCTCTTCAAATCCACCTCGATAGGTCCTGAACCCGTTAAAACAACTACAGGTTGGAAGCCTTGATTTTGGTATACCCGAAGAACCTGCAAGATGATTTTTCCCGAGCCATAGTGCTCAGAAGAACTCTGAAGAAAAAGTACATTTCGGGTTTTAGTCATGCTTTTCGAAGTAAACTCCCACAATTCCGGACTTTCCGAAAGGAATCGAAACTACTTCCAAAATCCATGCAAAAGGCAAAACCAAACCCACAATCAGCATCAATCCAATGGTCTTTTTTCGCTTGAGTCGCAAAATCAGATTTTCTTTAAACCCCAAACGCGATAAAAAGGCCTGCAACATCCCCAAGACTCCCAAGTGGATAGAATAGGAGCGTGTAGCAACTTTACGAAAACCCAATTTTTCTACATTTTCGACTAAAATTTCTTCTGTCCAATGCGTCAAATGTTTAGGAATATCCCAGTGCATCCAATTGCCTCCAGCGATTTGTGCCTGCCAGGAGTCAGCCCTTGGCACCTCGATGTAAACAAGCTTCTGAGCATTCTGATCCAGAAGCTTTTGGAGTAAATCCAGGGGTTCAGGCAAATGCTCCAAAACATGGTTGAGTGTGATTAAGTCATAGTTTTCTGATCCGATTTTACCCCCATGATAAAATTCAGAAATGACAGAGACGCCATATTTCTCAGCAGCAAATCTAGCTCGTTCTTGGGCTGTTTCAACTCCCAAACCTTTCCATCCTAAATCTTGAGCCACTTTCAAGAACTGTCCTTTTCCAGACCCAAAATCCAAAAGACTTTTTGCTTGCGGGTAAATTCTTCGTGCCTTTCGTAGCACTTGTTTGGCCTCTCTGAAAATGATTTTTTCAAAAATCGACTGCCGATTATCCACCACCGCATATACCTCATCCTCGTATAGCCTTCCCATTTCAATTTCCTCTGGCAAATAAGTCCAGCGGACCCCACAGGAAGCACAGGTATGGACGGAAAGCGGAAGGAGATTAGCAGGAGGGGGAGTTTGACAAAGAGGACAGTGAGTTTGCCGCATGGATTAAGATCCGGATTTCAGAATAATCTGATGAAAAGCTTCTACAAATTTTTGAGGGGAAAAGTCGGCAGAGCGGATTTTCCCTTTTTCGCTAAGACTCTGGCGAAGGGCAGAATCCTGTTCCAAAAGTATCATTTTTTCCAGTAAATCTTGCTGATTTCCGGTTTGGAAAGGAAGCCCAGCACCTCCCGCCACTTCCATCAGTGCCTTTTGATCCGAATGGATTACCGGAAGTCCAAAGCCCATCGCCTCAGGAATCGGAATTCCAAATCCTTCATTTTCGGAAGGAAACACATAAGCAAAAGCTCCCTCGTACAGGGATTTGATCTCTCCGTCGCTTAAATACCCAGGAAGTAAAACCTGCTGGGCCAGACCTAATTCCTGAATCAGGGCCTCCACCTTCGGAAAGTCATTCATCTGATCACTTTGCCCGGGACCACCTACCAGAAGCAATTTCTTGTCCGAGCCAGTTTGCTCGACAAAATCTGCGAATGCCTTGGTCAGCAGCAGCAGCTGTTTGCGCTTATCAAAGGTACCGATATGTAGAAAATAGCTTTTCTTCTCTAAGTTTAGCTTCGAAAAAACCCCCAGTTCGGAAGGAGATTTGAGGCTTTTTGGGCATTGATAAATGACAGAAATCGGGAAATCATCTCCCAAATTGTCCAGCAGCGATTTCCTGGAGTATTCTGTCGTGGTAATGATTTCTGTATGCTCTTTCAGGCCTTTTTTAATCAGACTCAGAAAATACTTTCGCCACCATCGGGGGTAGTTTTGCGGCATTTGCCAAAAGAAGGCATCGTGAATGACCGTCAAGCGACGACAAGGCAATGAAGCCGCCGGAGAGACAAAATCCGGACAAATGAGAACATCCGGTTTGTATTTTTTCACCAGATCCGGAAGTTGAAACTCCTTCCAACGGAAATAGTCCAAGTGGTAGTTCAGTCGCTGAATTTTGCTTTGTGGACCTTTGAAACTTTCATCTTTTAATTGCTCATCAGGCTCATGGGTAAAAATAAATTCAATCTCGGGATGAGGATACTTTCGAAAACCCTTCGCCAATTCCACCATATAGGTTTTGATGCCAGTGCTGGCGACATTGAGGTATTGAAGATCGAAGAGTACTTTCAAAAATCTAGGGGTTTACTCAAAGATAATTGGATTCTCCCATACTCCCTCACCGAAAACCCAATCATCCACCAGCTTACCCAAGCTACATAAGTGTACATTTCGGCATTGGCCGTAAATAGGGGTAAAAGTAATCCAACTTTGGTAGCCGCTCCGACAAAAGCAATTCGGGCCTTGGGAGTAGAATCTGTTCCGTAAAAAACCCGTAAACTCAAGATCACCCCCGAGGCTATGACTAGCATATAAAGCAGCATCCCAATCCAACCAAACTGCACCCCGTAGATCAGAAACTGATTTTCTCCGCCAACTCTCAATTCATCCGTCACACTTCCGGCATTACCACTCATGGCCAAGCCTATCCCCAAGGGATTGGCAATCATTGAATCTAAAGCCAAGAGCCATTCCACCACATGCCCGATGCTGGAGGTATTCTCAAAGGTCAGGGTATCGATTACAAAAAAGTAAAAATCCTCAGAGGCAAAAAAGACCACATAGATTCCAAATGCCACTAAAGCCAAAAATCCGGCTCCAATCAGTTTGTACAAGCGAAAGACCAAAGCAATAAAGAAAATCATCAGAAAAAAGGCGCCAAATGCAGCTCTGGAAGCAGAAAAAACCAAGCTTCCGAGTGAACAAGCCATCACCAAAAGGTAGAGCCAGTTGTATTCTCTTTTGCTGGTCAAAAACCAGATCAATCCTGCCGCAAAGCCCATCAAAACCGAACTGGCCATCTCTAAAGGATCTGAAAAAAAGCTGGCCAGGCGCTTGGTTACCGCTTGGGTTTCAAAGGTCCAGGTCAATCCAAAATTTCCTCTTCTGGGTGTAGAAGGTGCTTGATTGGGACTAGGTGTAGTTTGAATTTCGCCTCTGCTTTAATCTCTTTTTCACCTAAGGAAGAAATCCTATTAAAGTGATTTACTATAATATTCTTATAACCTACAGCTTCATAGAGTTCTTTGTCATAATAGTTGGTATAATAGTTTTTAAGTTCTTCAGCATCTGCCATTGGGTTGGCAAATACTAATTCGCAACTTTGGCACTTTACTCGGGAGATATGAGGTCCTTTTCTGAAGGTGTCAATTGCATATCCTTTTAGGTTTTCTGATCCACAGATGGGACAGTTTCTATGTAATTTCATACTTAATTTTTTTTATCTCTGAATATTCTTTAGCGCCTACTCCTATCATCCACCATGTTATCCAAGAAACATAGGTGTATATTTCAACATTTGCTGTAAATAATGGGAGCAATAAGCCCACCTTCACAGTCGCTCCCACAAATGCTATTCGAGCTATATTTATTTGATCTGATTGGTAGAATGCATTAATTGAAGTTCTAATTCCTGTAAAAAGTGCCCCAATGTATAAAAGCATCCCGATCCAGCCCAACTGCACCCCATAAATCAAAAACTGGTTTTCTCCACCCACTCTGAGTTCATCTTCTACACTTCCAAAATTCCCACTCATGGCCAGGCCTATTCCTATGGGATTTGCAACCATCGAGTCCAAAGCCAATAGCCATTCCACCACATGCCCGATGCTGGAGGTATTCTCAAAGGTCAGGGTATCGATTACAAAAAAGTAAAAATCCTCAGAGGCAAAAAAGACCACGTAAATACCAAATGCCACTAAAGCCAAAAAGCCCGCACCGATCAGTTTGTACAAGCGAAAGACCAAAGCAATAAAGAAAATCATGACGAAAAAGGCTCCAAAGGCAGCTCTAGAAGCAGAAAAAACCAAACTGCCCAGTGAACAGGCCATCACCAGAAGGTAAAGCCAGTTGTATTCTTTTTTACTGGTCAAAAACCAAATCAATCCTGCCGCAAATCCCATCAAAACCGAACTGGCCATCTCCAAAGGATCTGAAAAAAAGCTGGCCAAGCGCTTGGTTACCGCTTGGGTTTCAAAGGTCCAGGTCAGGCCAAAATTTCCTGTGGGTTCAATGTCATTGATCGCAAAATTGTACAAAGCATAACCCGTAAACTGCTGCAAGTGGGCATTGAGCAGGAAATTTTCTACCAGATTGACCAGAAAAGCTCCAATAGCTACAAAAAAGATAATCTTGAAAACCCGTTGAATTTCGAAGTCTGAAAAGGAAGTATTTCTCCCCAGAAAATAAACCAAGCCGGGAATCAGCATGCTTTTGAAATAGAGGGCTTTGTTTAGAAATGAAGCTTGTCCTATCGGAAGCAAGAGATAGCCAAAAGCCAAACTCAGGAATGCCAAGAAGAACCAATCGGTGGAATATAAACGAAAGGGATACAGGGCGATTTTCCGATGATACAGGACAAATACCAGCAGCGCTACCAAGACTACCAACTCCTTGAGGATTTGAAATATACTCACCACGGCAGCCGACTGGGTAGCTAGGTACACCACACTCAAGCTGGTAATGTAAAATGGAAGAAATGCGGCAAGAAAGAAAATGGCATAAGTCCATTTACCCTGAAAAATCATCTTTTCCAGTGTCCAGAGGAACCCAACTCCTACGGCTAAGGCAATCAAAAAGAAGATGATCAAGGCCATTTTGGAGCAGATTTAAGTGGAGTAAATAGCCCGTCTTTGATTCCTTTTGCCACGGCCTTTAGTTTTCGAAAACGGCCTCTCAGCAGGAAATAAAATATCCAGAGCTTAAACCTACCCAAATGATAGAGAAAACCTAAGCCAGCTTTTTGACTTCTCAGCAGAAAAAACTGATTCCGCACATGGTAATAAAACACCCTTGCACTCAAGGTTCCCTCAGAGTGTGACTTTTTGGAAGAGCCTCCGGCTTCATGGTAGATTTTTGCTTCAGGCACCAACCCGATTTCAAAGCCCTGATTCCGAATTCTCAGGGACCATTCCACATCTTCGAAATAGGCAAAATACTGCTCATTGAGGAGTCCTGATTGTAGAATGGCTTCTCGAGTAAACAACATGCAGCAGCCAGTCGCCCAGTCTAGTTTTTTCGAAAATGGCTGATAATTTTTTAAGGTTTTTCGGTCCCCTAGGGTTTTGGCACGACCGAGCAGGGAGATGAATTTTCCACCGGCCGACCAGATTTTTTCGGGTTCATCCAAAAAGCAAATCATTGGCTGCAGCAGGCCTAGTTTGGGATTTTTTGAAAAGGCAAGCATCATTTTTCCCAAAAAATCCGGCTCCACTAGGGTATCATTATTTAGCAACATGATGTGAGAAAAACCCATTTCCAGTGCTTTTCGGATACCAACATTGTTTCCTCCGGCAAAGCCTAGGTTTTGCTCATTCTCCAAAAGCACAAGCTTTGGAAATTCCTTCTTCAGCACCTGTCCTTCGGGTTTTTTGGAGTCATTATCTACCAAAATGACTTGAAAATCAGGAAAGTCTACTTTTTCCAAAGAGCTTAGGCAGGCCCGGGTAAACTCCAGCCCATTCCAATTGATCAAAATAATTGCTACGGATGGATTAGGTATAAAAGCCACGGACTAGATCTTTTTTATGCCGATAAAGCAGTACAAGGCAAATCAAAAATACAATGATTTCTGTGGAGATAATTCCGATACAAAGGCCAAGACCTCCCAAATAGCTGGTTAAAATTGCTGAAACCACGATCATGTACAAGCACATCATCCAGCTAGCCTTAAAGAGCAATTCCTTCAGGTCTGCCACAAGCAATAAGGTCACATTTCCCACATTTAGACAAGCCAAAAAGGGGACTGCAGCCAAGATTTTCAAATAAAGCACAGACTCCGCCAAATCGGAACGGGAAAGGACTCGGATAATCCAAGGTGCCGTGAAATGTGCTCCTGCGGAAATCAGCATACCCGCCAAGAGAACTCTCAAGTAGACATTTTTTAAAAAGCGAAAAAATGCAGGTCTATCTTCTTTGAGCAATTTAGAAGCATTGGGAAAAATGGCCTGAATGATCAAAGCAGGAAATAGTCTCAAAACCATCACCACTCGCTCCGCCAAGCTATACATACCCAAGGTCTCTGCAGCAGAGAAGAAACTCAGAATAATCAGTCCTCCATTAATAGAAATATGACTGGCCAGATTGGAAAAGAAAAGGAGTATGTTCTCCTTGAGGCTTCGGTAAATGGCCGAAAACTCAGGACGATAAAATTTGATTCCCATAAAAGCATGGATATAAAAAAGCAGCATCAGATTAATGGAAAGCCCAAAAAAGCCCAACATAAAATTCACCCATTGACTTTGCTCAGGACTGTGGATAAAGAGCACAATCCCCATCAAAAAGAGCAGCTTGGAGAAAATATTGGCGATGGACACCAGTTTCATTTTTTCCATTCCCTGAAAAAACCAAAGCGGTAAGGTCGCTTCTGAGAATAGGAGCAGAGAGGAAAAAACCAGTATCAATTGATACTCCTGAAAAAGGTTGAGTCCAAAAGCGCCAATCAAAATCAAAAGGGTAGCAATCGCTGCCAACATGGCCTTTCCCGAAAAGACATTAGAAACCAGATGCGATAGGGCCTCTTTGTTTTGTTGGTTGACAGCAACCTCACGAGGAGCGCTGAGGTTATACCCAAAACCAACCAAAATATTCAGCAGGATGATGACCGATAGAGCCAGGTTTACCAAACCAAACTGATCCACACCAATACTCTGAATCAAAAGCGGCATGGAAATAATGGAAATCAGCACATTGGATGATTGGATAATCGCCAGAAACAGGAAGTTCTGAATCGATTTGTTTCGGATAAAATTGCTGAGAGGAAGTAATGTGAGCTTTTCAAACATGGCAGCTGGGGTTTAGCTTTCCTGCACATGTTTTTGATACAGCCTGCGAAAGTATAAGGCAAAAAGTGTCAGTAAACCCCCAATGATTGCTCCCAAAACGATTCCTTTCACCAATCGGATTTCTGTTCTTTTCAAGGGAAATCTCGGAGAGTCGATAATCTGAATCAAAGGAGAATTGTTGCGGTGATTGACCTTGGCAATTTCTAAGTTTTTGACGATCTCCTGATAGACAGCTGCCGTCGCCTGCACGTCGATTTGTCGCTTACGGCTTTCGACCTGAGCGGAATTGAGCAGGGGGTTCACATTGGGTACCCGATCCGTAGCAGTCGCATATTCTGCGATACTTTCATCCAAAATGGATCGAACCGAATCTGCCTGCGTTTGAAGAATCCGAAGGTTTTCTCCGGTTTTTTTTGTTTTTGTCTCCAGGTAAAAGGTATTGACCTTATCCACCAATGTCTCGTTGAAAATCTTGGCAAATGCTTCGTCTTTGGATGAAATACTAACCTGGATGATACTTAGCTTTCGATCAGGTTTGACCACAGAGAGCTGTCTTTCTCGGATAAGCTTGGAAACTTGCTGCACTACTGAATCCTGCGCTACTGTAAACTGCCGCCGCTCTAAGGAGAAGTCCATCCCGGAAATATCAACCTTGGAGGCCCACTTTTTGTCCAGTTCCTCGAATTCCACGAATCGATCGATCAAAAGTTTCTCTTGATCAAAAGGACTCAACAAAGTCTCTCCGAGCATACGGTCAGATTTGTACAGCTCCATGATATTGTCTCCCTGAAAAAGTCCGCTGGTACTACCCAAAGAACCCAAATTCACCCCGACCAAGGAAGCCAATCCTGACATTTGACTGATTCCTCCGGTATCTCCCTCTTCCAAAACAAAGGAAGTTTCTGCGTGAAAAACCGGTTTTTTGAAAATTGAAACCAAAGCTCCCAAAACCATCCCGATTAGGCCCGCAGCAATCAAAATTTTCCACTGAGAAATAAAAAAAAGCAACCAATCCCGAAGATTTTGAATGACTTCTTTCAAGGTAAACTGGCTATCCGAAAAGTGCTTATTCTCTGTCATACTTAGTTCCAGTTGATTTGCGAAAGCACCAAGGCCAAAGTAGCCAAGCCGGTAGTGATTCCAACCACATCCCCTAATCGGAGAGGGATTTTCGGTCCTTTAGTCGGCACAATCACTTCAGCTCCCGGCTCCACAGGAGGGTAATTTCGGATTCCCAAAAAGCCCTTGGTGCGCTTGACTGCTCCGTTGGCATAGACCACATAAGTCTGCTTACGATTGGCTCTTCGCTCAAAGCCTCCGGCCCCGTTGATGTAATGCTTCAGTCCACGACCCTTTTCATGTCGAAGCGTGGTTGGGTAAACCACATCCCCTCGCATTCGGACGGTCTGAAGAAGCTTGGGAACAGATAGAATATCTCCTTCCTCAAGCAAAAGATCACTTTCAGATCCTGGATTGGATAGAATTGCTTCCAAGTCAATAGCTACAGCTTCGGTTTCCTTGATTTTTACTGCAAAACCCGGAGTTTCGGCAGCTATCTGATCCAGTGATTCCTTCTTGGAATTAGCAATCAAGGTGTCCACCGGGTTTTCTTCTACATTCAAATTCTCAAAAAGCCGCTGTAAAAGTTCTTCCTGCGCTTCTGAGTTATTCGGGTCCTTGAGCAATTGCAATCGTAGGGATTCTAAGTTTCGTTGACGACGGATTTGCTCCGATTCGGTATTGAAAAACTCTGTCCTTCTAATCAAAGTCGCTCCTTTAGCATAAGCAAATTGATTCAAGCCACCTGCTCTATTTACCAAATCAGAGATTCGCTCTATTGAGCTTTCAATAGCAAAGATTCCAGGGGAATTGACTTGACCTTCTACAGCCACCAATTTTTGCATGGTAAATGCAGCTTTTCTCCGTACAATCACCTGATCGAATGGTTGTAGGATCTCAGGATTGGCGCCTTGCGAAAGATCAGCATTTACCTGAATTGGAATAATATCGGACAAGGTACCTAAATCTGAATCTTCCAATCGCCGGGCAATTTCAATATCATTCGGGTTTGCAGACTCCTGAAATCCACCTGCCTGAATCAATAAGTCTTCTACGGTCATGGACTCGGAATAGGGGTAAACTCCAGGACGCATCACTTCCCCAAGAACCTGTACATAGCGCTCATTTTGAATATCGTAAACACTGGAGATCCGCACGACATCTTCCCGCTGTAAAGGAATATCCCGAGCGGTTCCATTTAGAATTTGTTCCAGGTTGACTTGGATCATTTGGGTGCTCAGATCGCTTTTTGTCCTCAAAATGCTGGCTTGCTTCAGATAAGCATCTCCACGAAGACCTTCAGCATTTTCAATCAATTTTGAAAGAGTCAAATCTTCACTCAGTGCAAAAGTACCCTCACGATACACCGCTCCTTTGATTTGTACCCGATTGCTGTAGCGATCCAAAACCTTTCCTACGGTAAGTTCATCTCCACCTTTGAGGATAAACATCCCAAATTGATTCTCATATACGTCTGAAACCGAGCGTTGATTGTCAGAAATACGCGAAATGGCTAGTCGATCACGGAAAGCCAAATCCGTAAAACCCCCAGCATAATTCAGCAATTCTTCCACGGTATCTCCATCTTTGATTTCAAATATCATGGGACGCTTGACTTCTCCTTCGATTTCCACTCTTGCCAGATAAGGGGAAACCAAAACCACATCCTGATCCTGAAGCTGTAAATCAAGGTTGGCGGTGCCATTGATCAGCAAATCATAAATATCGATTTCGGCAACGGGCTTGGAATCACGCATCACTTTGATTTGACGCATACTTCCGTTTTCATTGGGTCCGCCTGCGGCGTAAAGGGCATTGAATACGGTGGAAAAAGCGCTTAAAGTGAAAGTCCCAGGAAGCCGAACTTCTCCCAAAATATGCACCTTAATGGTGCGTACATTCCCTAGAGTCACTTGCAAAAAGGTATTCGGGTTTGCTCCCAACATGCCAGGATAAAAGCGCGCCACTCGGTTTTTGATAATTCCCGTGGCTTCACGAATGCTTTTGCCTGAGACCGAAACTGGACCGATATTATCCAAAAGCACAAAACCATCGGGATTGACGGTCGCTTCGTAATACTGCTCAGATTGCCCATAGATATCCACATAAAGCATATCTCCGGGACCCAAAATATAATTGGACGGAGTAGCCTGATTTAGACTAGGCTCAAAACTGAGTCGACGGTTTTTCTGATAAAAAAGTGAGCTTCCAAAGATTCTGGAACCTTCAGAGTCGTCCAGTTCAGATTGAGGTTGGTAGAGGCCTTTGGTAATTTCATTCAAACCTACCTGCTGACGTGGATTACGGCGGGAGACATTGGCCTGTCTACTCGATGAGCTGCCCACCATATCAAGATCCTGGAGACGCTTCCTTAGCTTTTCTACTTCCAAAGCGGGCATGCCTCGCATTTCTGCCATTTGAAGAAACTCCATAGTCCCGAGACCAGCCTCGTTCGCCCTGCGAAGTAATTCCTGCAATTGATCGTCAGAAAGTTCGTCTACTTTGATGCTGGTGATATCGGTAGTCTGTTGCGCCTGAATCTGTGCAGGAACTGCAATCAGCAGGGAAATCAACAGCAGGAAAAAATGAGTGATTCGTAAAGTTATCTTCATGTGAAAACGCCGACACGGGTGAGATTCAAGCAAATATGCGGTTTAAAAATCCATCAATTTCTACTTTAAACCAAAAATAGTTTCAAAAAGCTGTTTTTTGAGCAGGCACTAGCCCTTACTCCGTGCAGTTTTTGCAGATTTCGATTTGAGTTCGGTCCTGAAGAAGTTGGCATCTAAAGGATTGGTAAGGAGCTGAATGCCAGATTTCTTCGAGCTTTTTTTCCTGAAAGCTCCCCATCACATGCGCTGCATCCTTATCAAAACAACAGGGCACGACTTTTCCATCCCAAGTGACCACGGCTCCCTGCCACATTCGCCAGCATTTATTTTCGATCTTTTTCTTGAGCTTCCATTTCCCCTTGCCATCCGGGATATATCTGGAATAGCCCAAATCGGAAGGAATCAGCTCAGAACCATTTTCGAAGTCATAGATTTGAGTGGTCTTGAGTTGAAGCTCATCGACACCAACTTCCTTTGCCCAGCTTTTCAATTCCGGTATCTGATGCTCATTCTGACCAGTCACCAGAAATTGGAGAACCACTCGGGGAAATTTTTTCCCTGCTTCTTTTCGCTTTTTGAGCAATAATCTCAATCCCTGATCAACTTTAGAAAGCACACCACCTATCCGATACTTTTCATAAACCTCCTGTGAAATACCATCCATCGAAACGATGAGTTGTCTCAGGCCGGAATTAATCACAGCATCCACGCGAGCTTCGTCTAAGTAATGAGCATTGGTAGAAGTGGAAGTAAATACACCTTGTGTGTGCGCATACGAGACCATTTCTAAAAAGCGGGGATTCAGAAATGGCTCACCCTGAAAGTAAAGATGCAGCCAAGAAAGATGTGATTTTGACTCATTGATGACTTTTTCGAAAAGCTCAGGCTGAAGCATACCGGTAGGGCGGGTAAAGGAACGCAAACCCGAAGGACATTCTGGACAGCGGAGATTGCAACTTGTCGTGGGTTCGATGCTTAGGGATGTGGGCATGCCCCAAATGATGGGTTTTTGTAGAAAACGGCTGATTTGAAAGGAAGATCCTAGGAGAAAAATATTCCAAACCTTTCGAAAGGAGAGGAGTCTCAGGTAAGCCAGACCAGTTTCGATTGTATTTTCCACATGCTGAAATTACAGCAAAGCCTCCATATCCACTAAAGTCCACAAGGAAAAGTCAAGCTTTGCGTTCTAATCTAACGGTTTGAATTCTGTAATTTTGATCCAAAACCCTACGAAATGAAAAACATAGGAGCCCTAGCGGTCATCTTAGCAATTATTTTTTTTCAGTCCTGCGGACAAAAAGAAGATTCCTGCTCCCTCGATTCAGAGATTTTGGACCAAGATCTTGATGTAGAAATTCTACGATTGGAAAAGAAGTTTTTCGAGGCTAAAAGTGCAGGTGACTTTGAATTCCTTCTTGAAAAGTATCCTGAATTCACCAAAAACTACCTTCAGGCAGACTTATATCAATCCATGGATTCATTGGTAGCTGACTTGGTTCAGATCCATCAGGATTCAGCCATGCGTGTCTTGAATGATTCTGTACAGGTAGAGTTTGCAGACTTTTCTGAGGTAAAAAAGGACTTGGAAAATGCCTTGAAAGCCATCAAGTATTATTTTCCACAATTTAAAGTACCGAAGGTTTACACTTTCGTCTCGGGCTTTAATTCAGATTTGGTTGTCACTGAAGACCTGATAGTGATCGGATTGGATTACTTTTTACCAGCCAGTCATAGCTTCCAGCCTGACTTGCCCCGCTACATGGCAGAGCGCTACGAGAAAGACTATATCGTTCCCATGATTGTGACGGCGATATCTTCACAATTCAACAGGACAGACCCAAATGATAATACGCTCCTAGCCGAAATGATCTACTACGGAAAGGCTTATCACTTCACTAAAGCTATTCTTCCCTGTACTTCAGATCAGTTTATTATCGGGTATACTCCAGAACAGATTTCTGAGTCCTTTGCCAATGAAGAATTCATCTGGGCTCATTTTGTAGAAAATGAATTACTCTATGAGACCAATCCCTTCGAAATCCGAAAATACATGGGTGAAGCCCCATTTACAGATGCGATCAGTACGGTAGCGCCGGGACGATTGGGGAGATGGCTGGGTTGGAATATCGTGGATGACTACGTCTTCAATCAAGAAGTTTCACTACCTATGCTGATGGCCAATCCGGATGCTGAGCAGATATTTAGGCAGTCAGGATATAGACCTCGTCCTCCTGCATAGGCGGATTTTTATCGGGATCGATGACCGATAAGAGTTTTTTGATGGCTCTTTCTTTTGTAAAGTAGCGCTCAGCCAATTGTCGGCTGTTCGCTTGCATCTTTTGTAATCGAATGGGCTGATTTTCCAGCTTTTCGAGCTCCTCAAAACATTTGCTCATTTTCCCCGGCAAGCAACTCAGTCCAAGATTATGCTGCTTGACTAATTGATAAACCCAACCTTTGTGATTAACAATGATCCCTTTCCCTGCTGCAAGCGCATCAAAAAACTTATTGGGACTGTTAGTTTTCAGCACAGGAAGATGGGCAAAAGAGATCCAGGCAAAATCTGCTAAAGACAACAGTTCGTTTACTTTTTCCTTGGGTCCAAATGGAACGAAGTGAACATTCTCCAACTTTTTGGCTTTGGCAGAATCAATCATCTGCTGTCGATGACTTCCTTCGCCCATGATTAAAAATTGCCATTTTTTATCTTGCTGCCTAGCCATTTCCGCCAAGTCCAGCATTTCTTCGACTCCATTTACCTGACCCAGAGCTCCGGTGTAAGCAATGGTCAATTCAGGCTTCAAATTCCAACGTTCAAGCTTCTTCTCTGATTTTTTTTGAGGGAAAAATCGGTCCAAATCAGAAAAGTTGGGAATGATTTGAATTTTGTTTTTCGAGCTTACATTTCTCAGGTGCTCTGCTATTCCCGGGGAAAGTGCGACCAAAGAAAGCGCTTGCTCATAGATGTTTTTTTCCAAGCTTTTCAAAGCTTGAATTAGCCAGGGGTTTTTGATCGCTCCAACCTGAATGGGTGCCTCCGGCCAAATGTCCCGAACCTCAAATATGTAAGGAATGGCTAATTTCTTTTTTGCCCAAAGCCCAATCAAACCAGTCGTCAATGGGGTAGAAGTCACATACAAAAGATCCGCTCTACCCAACTTTGGAATCAAATTTTTAGCTTTTCTGACAAATGCTAAAAAAGCCCAAACCCGCTTCAGAAATCCAAATTTCTGGTCGTATTCCACCGGCAAATAATGGACTTTGACCCCATCTATCCAGCGCTGATCGTAACTTTTGATATTTCCTCCGGTGATCACTTCTACTTGCATCCCTGCGTCCGCTAGTCCTTTGGCTAAGTGGTAGGAGCGAACAGCCCCTCCTTCTTCCGGCGCTCTGAAATATTGGTGTATGTAGAAGATTCTCATGGCTTTTGCAATTTCAGCCATTCTGCCAAAAGAAAGAAATTGTAAATCGAGAGAAAATGAGATTTCACATAACTTTCCGGCTGCTGACATAAGGCCAAGGTAGCTGGGGGTAGCTCCTTTTGATAGGTTTTGGAGAAATTTTTCACAGTAGAAAATACCCAATTTGAGAAATCATCTTTTCGACTAAACCATTCCAGCAATGGAAGTCCAAAGCCAAGCTTTTTACGATCAGCAACCCATTCTAATTCACGTTCGCGTAAACTTTGACGAATCCATTTTTTACCAAGCAGGTCCTCTTCTTTTTGTACTTGTTTCCAAAACTGGATCAAGTTAGGGTCCAAATAAGGAGAGCGCCCTTCAATACCATGTGCCATCAAGGCATTGTCCTGAATCTTCAACACATCCTGAACCAAATAAACTTGCCGATCAAAGTCCAAGGCTTGCTTTAGGGTAGAAAGATTCGATTTGAAGATTCGCTCATAATCCATAAAAAGGTCCTGAGGAGGGTTTTCCAGCGCAGAAAAATTCCAAAAGGTTCGCAATGGGTCTTTTTGGATGCCTTCAAAGGTTTTCTTCAAGCTTCTACCAAAAGGCATTTTAGCTAAAAACGGTGCTATCGATAGCGCCAAATCTTTGTTGTTTAGATAACTTTGAAATGCCTGATGCCGACGATAGCCTCCCCAAAGCTCATCTGCCCCAGCTCCAGAGACTAGCACTTTCACTGATTTCTTGGCTTCTTTTCCAATGAGCCAAGTCAAAAAGCTTGCAGAGTCACCTACCGGATAGTCAAGGTTTGTCAGGTATTCCTGCCAATTTTCTTTAAAAATTTGCTGGTTGACCGGTACAAAATTCGCCTCGAATGGCAGCTTTTTTCCGAGCTTTTCCACGGCTTTGGCATCGCTGTATTTTCTTTGATATTGTACTTCATGCTGAATAGTAAATGCTGGCAAAGTAACGCCTGTTTCCTCATACCACAGCGAATAAAGCAACGTGCTGTCTGCACCTCCACTGAGTAGCATTCCGATTGGTACATCAGCGTGAAACTGATTCAAAACGGAGTCCCTTAATAGCTCCAAAAATCCAGATTGGCTCGGCTCTTTTTCCTTTGAAACCTTGATAGAAATATCATCCCATCGAAAAGCTGATTGATCACGAATCAAACTGAATCTACCAGCTTTCCACTCTTTGACTCCCTTGAAAAAAGTCTTTCCGGGTTGGGGTGTACGAAAATAATGGAAGTACTCGACCTCCTTAAAATCAAAGTCTGACTGGATTAATTTGGCAATTCCCCGGGATTCGGAAGACAAAATCAAGCTTTCGGGAGTCTGATGATAATAGAGTGGCTTTTCCCCATTGGGATCTCTGGCGACTAGCACATTTTGGGATGTTAGGTCCACAAAAAATAATGAAAACATTCCCTCGAGCTTCTCCAGGCCAGCGCTTCCAAATGTCTTCAACCAGTGCATCAGGACTTCTGTATCAGATTGGGTAAAAAGATCTATGCCCATTTTGAGCAAAAGGTTTCTTAAATCCTGGAAATTATAGATTTCACCATTCCAGACTAGCAAGTGATTTCCCTCAGTTGACCAAAAAGGTTGATCTGCTTCAGGACCGGGATGTAAAATTTTGAGTCGATTGACACCAATCCATATTCCCGGCCATGGACTCACCCGAGCATCCTGATCAGGTCCCCTGTGTTGGGCATCCTTCATCAAAGTGCCAATTGATTCTTCATTGGCACCCTTACCCCAGATTAGATGAATTCCACACATTTATTTTTTGGGTTTTTTGCCGGGAACCAAGCCTTGATTTTTTTCAAAATATCTGCAAAAATGAGTGATTTGGCATTCTTCGCATTTCGGCCTTCTAGCCAAACAGGTATATCGACCGTGTAAAATCAACCAGTGATGAGCCTGATGTACAAATTCCTTTGGAATATGACGAACTAGGTGTTTTTCGACTTCTAGTGGGGTTTTGGCTGTCATCGGCACTAGACCCAGACGACGAGAAACGCGGAAGACATGGGTATCAACTGCCATGTTGGGCTGCTGCCAAACCACCGAAGTGATGACATTGGCCGTTTTTCGGCCAACTCCAGGAAGCTTGGTCAATTCAGCTACTGTCTCGGGAACCTCACTATTGAATTCTTCTACGAGCATTTTCCCCAATCCGAGCAAATGCTTGGTTTTGTTGTTTGGGTAGGAAACAGTCTTGATATAGGGAAAAAGCTCATCAAAATTTGAACTCGCCAAATGCTCAGGGGTGGGAAAATCACGAAAAAGAGCAGGCGTCACCATGTTGATTCGCTTATCGGTACACTGAGCCGAAAGCACAACCGCAATCAGGAGTTGAAAAGGGCTTTCATACTGGAGTTCCGTCTCAGCGATCGGCATATTTTGAGAAAAATAATCTATAAAAGCTTGGTAGCGCTCTTTTTTAAGCATTGTTTATTTAATGTTGGATGAAGGGTTTAAGATAGGTAATATTGAAAGAACTTGTCCGTTTTGACGGATTGAAAAATTCAACATCCATATCTCTTTAGCTATGAAGATTCATTCCTTGCATTTGCTCAGTCTGATTTTCCTTGTCTCGCTCGTTTCTGAATCCTACAGTCAGAGTCGTCCTCGAGATTTGGGGATTCCGTTTGGTGTGCTTCCTAGTGGAAAACTCAATGCTATTACCGATGTGGAAGGGTTGAAAGTTGGGCATTTGACAAAAATTGAAGGAGAGTCCATTCGGACAGGAGTGACTGCGATTTTACCCCATGGCGGAAATATTTTTCAGGAAAAAGTACCCGCAGCAATTTATGTGGGAAATGGCTTTGGAAAATTGGCGGGGGTCACTCAGGTGCAGGAACTGGGATTGATCGAAAGTCCGATTATTCTGACGAATACCCTTTCCGTTGCTGCTGGGATTGAAGGGACTGTTCGCTATGTGCTTTCTCAAGATGGAAATGAATCCGTACAATCCGTCAATGCTGTCGTAGGAGAGACGAATGATGGCTTTTTGAATGATATCCGTGGCATGCATATTCGGCCGGAAGATGTGATTCAAGCCATTCATTCAGCCGAGCCCGGAGCAATCGAGGAAGGAAACGTTGGTGCTGGAACAGGGACGGTTTGTTTTGGCTGGAAAGGCGGAATCGGTACATCTTCCAGAGTCTTGCCCCATTCTCTAGGCGGATATACGGTAGGCGTGTTGGTTCAAAGTAACTTTGGTGGAAACCTTCAAATTGCCGGTATACCAGTAGGAGAGAAGCTGGAAAAATATCCGTTTAGAAGTGCAATCGAAAAAGCAGATGGCAGCTGCATGATTGTAGTGGCCACTGATGCTCCACTTGAATCCAGAAATCTCGAAAGACTAGCCAAAAGAGCCATGATGGGTTTGGCAAAAACTGGTGGGATTGCTTCCAATGGCTCGGGGGATTATGTGATTGCCTTTTCAACTGCAGAAAAAATCAGGTCAAAATACAATGCAGAAAGCGGATCCCTCGAAAATCTTCAAACGATCAGAAATGATGATATGAGTTCCCTTTTTATGGCGGTGATCGAGGCTACTGAAGAAGCCATCATTAATTCACTTTTCGCTGCTGAGAGTATGACCGGGAAAGAAGGAAGGACAGTGGATGCTCTTCCAAAGGAAAAAATCCTAGAATGGATCAAAAAATAAAAAGCCCAAAGTCTATGCGACTTTGAGCTTCTTTATTTCAGAAATAACAGACCTTTAGAAAGGGTATTTCCCCTGCTCAATCATATAGTCTGCTATTTGTCTTCTGAGCTCCTTGGTATTGATCAAGTCGATTTTTGTAAATCGCTTCAATCCCATCAACATTACTTTTTGCTCGTCACCTTTTGCAAAAGAAGCGATTGCCTCCTTAGCAGCAGCATTGATTTTATCCACAGCTTCAGATAGGTAGACCTGAGACATAGCAATCTGATTTTTGCAAGCCTCTTCACCTTGGATTCCTACCAGTTTTTCAGTTCGCAGAATAGCTGATTCGACAGCATAGATTTCAATCATTACGTCTGCCAAATTCATCATTACTTCCTGCTCGTCCTCAATTCTATCTTGTAGAGCCATTGCTGCTTTACCGCCTACCATCAAGAAGACTTTTTTGAGCTTCTTGAGTACTTCTTTTTCTGCTGCGAAAAGCTCTGAAGTATCTACTGTTTCAAAAGATGGGACGGCCGTCAACTCATTTGCAACTGCCATTGCTGGTTCGAAAAGGTTGATTTCGCCTTTCATCGCCCGCTTCAGTAGCATTCCAACCATGAGCATACGGTTGATCTCATTCGTTCCCTCATAGATTCGAGCGATACGAGCATCACGATATGCACGCTCCATCGGGGCATCTGCAGAATATCCCATTCCTCCATAGACCTGAACACCTTGATCCACTACGAAGTCAAGTACTTCCGATCCATGTACTTTGGCAATAGCCGCCTCAATAGCAAACTGCTCCAATGCTTTCAACTTTGCATCCGCATCGGACAAACCCTCTGCCTCGAGAGCATCCATTCTATCTTCGATATCCTGACCGGCACGGTAGCAGAGTGATTCAGAAACGTAGGTACGAACAGCCATTTCTGCCAACATTCGTTTTACAGCTCCGAATGAGTTGATGCTAGTACCAAATTGCTTTCGCTCGGTGGAATATTTAACAGCCAAACTGGTAACTGTACGAACTCCGCCCAAAACACCGGCTCCGAGTTTCACTCGACCAATGTTGAGAATATTTACAGCAATCTTGAATCCATTTTGACGATCAGAAAGCATATTCTCAACTGGAACAGGACAGTCATTGAAGAATACCTGACGAGTAGAAGAACCTTTGATTCCCATCTTCTTTTCTTCCTCGTTCATAGTAATACCTCCAAAGGTCTTTTCTACGATGAATGCTGTCAGGTTTTTATCATCCTCGATTTTGGCAAAAACGATAAAAATATCTGCAAATCCGGCATTGGAAATCCACATCTTCTGCCCATTGATGAGGTAATGCTTTCCATCCTCAGATAGTGTTGCTTTAGTCTTACCACTATTTGCATCAGAACCTGCATCCGGCTCAGTCAGGCAATAGCATGCAGCCCATTCTCCTGTAGCCAGCTTTGGCAGGTATTTCTGCTTTTGCTCCTCGTTTCCGTAGTAAAGAATCGGCAGTGTTCCGATCCCTGTATGGGCTCCATAAGTAGTGGAGAAAGACCCTGCTGCTCCGATGATATCTGCGATCAGCATGGAAGTGTTGAAACTCATTCCCAAGCCCCCATATTGCTCTGGAACAGATACACCCAAAAGGCCCAATTCGCCAGCTTTCTTGAAAATAGATGGAACGAGATCTGGGTTTTTCATACTGTCAATCTCCTCGATATTTGGTGTGATTTCCGTATCGATAAAATCCTGACAGGCCTGAGCCATCATTTTTTGCTCTTCGCTAAACTGCTCGGGAATAAAGACATCCTGTGCCTCTGTCTCCCGGATGAGGAACTCTCCTCCCTGAATTGATTTTGAAATAGTAGTCATGTTTTAAAGTTTTAGAGATTAGAAATCAGACAATGAGAAGACAAGCTTAAAGCTTAAATATTGAGTCAAAAGATCTCATCCCTAATGTCTTGTTTCTATAAATGTTATTTAAGCAGTTCAAATATCCCAGCTACTCCCTGTCCTCCTCCGACACAGGCTGTAACCATGCCGTGCTTTTTATTCCTTCTTCGGAGTTCGTTGAAAAGCTGTACCGAAAGCTTCGCTCCTGTGCAACCTAGTGGGTGACCCAGTGCTACTGCTCCTCCATTTACGTTCAAAATATCCTCATTCAAATCGAGTGCTTTTACCACTGCCAAAGCCTGGGCAGCAAAGGCTTCATTCAATTCGATCAAGTCAATGTCATTTAGAGAAAGTCCGGCTTGCTTCAATGCTTTCGGAACAGCTTCTTTCGGACCGATACCCATTATTCGCGGATCTACTCCTGCCACAGAATAGGACATCATTCGGGCCATCGGATCCAGATTAAGCGATTTCATCAATCGCTCAGACATGACAACCACAAAAGCCGCCCCATCTGAAGTCTGGGATGAGTTTCCGGCAGTTACCTGACCACCATTTTTGAAGGCAGGCTTCAAATTGGAAAGCACTTCCAAGCTTGTTCCAGCACGTGGACCTTCGTCCGTATCTACTACATATTTTCTGGTCTTGCGCTTTCCTTTTTCATCCAGGTAAGTCTCTTCCACTTCGACAGGAACTATTTCATCTTTGAATCTGCCTTCTTGAATAGCTGCTAAAGCACGCTCATGGGATCTTACCGAAAAAGCATCAGCAGCTTCTCGAGTGATATCATAATCTTTTGCTAATTCTTCTGCTGTCAATCCCATACTGAGGTAATAGGAAGGTGTCTCAGAAGCAATTTTCCAGTTGAGGGCTGTTTTATATCCCATCATAGGAACCAATGACATAGACTCTGTACCTCCTGCGATGATACAATCGGCCATCCCAGCTTTGATTTTTCCTACAGCCAATGCGATAGCTTCCAAACCTGATCCACAGTAGCGGTTCATAACAAAACCGGGATTATCTATTCCTAGGGCCAAAAGTGAAATCATTCTACCCATTTGCATTCCTTGTTCTGCTTCAGGTATGGCATTTCCTACGATCAAGTCATCAACCATTTTGGCTTCTAGACCCGGTGTATTTGCAACGAGGTGTTTGATGACGTCAGCAGCCAGGTCATCTGGACGGTAAAAACGAAAACCACCTTTTTTGGCCTTGCCTACCGCCGATCTATATCCATTAATTATATATGCATCCATCGTGTAATTTTATTTTTTGGTTTATTGATATTGAAGAGTCAAGAGGTTAGAATCAAGTATCAAAATTTAGACTCCAATGAGTTTTTAAGCCAAATGGTCATTCTTTGAAGTTATAAATGATCAGTTTCCAATGTCTTGATACTACTATCTTGATACTTGATACTTCATTAATTTCTAAGTGGTTTTCCCTTAAATAGAATACTATGTATCCTTTCCAGCGTCTTCGGTTCGGCTGTTAGACTCAAGAATGCCTCACGCTCCAAATCCAATAAGTAATGCTCAGAAACCTCTGTTGGAGAGGATAGGTCCCCACCAGACATGACCCAAGCTAGCTTTCTGGCGATTTTTGCATCGTGCTCAGAAATATATTTTCCGTAAATCATTCCTGTAATTCCCGCTTCAAATAGCGCTAAGGAAGTTTTTCCCAAGACCTTGATGTTCGTCTGCTCGAGCGGTTGAGTATATCCTGCATCAGAAAGTGCCAGTACCTTCTCTTTTGCTTCAGCTAACTGTCGCTTTCGGTTTAAGGTGATTCCATCTTGAGGACGCAAATAGCCTAGGCCTCTTGCCTCTTCGGCAGAAGTAGAAACTTTGGCCATGGCGATATTCATGAAGTATTCCTGTAGCTGATTAAGCTCCACATCACCAGCTACCACACCATTTGCAAATCGACGGGTCATTTCCTTGGTACCGCCGCCGGCTGGAATCAATCCAACACCAACTTCCACAAGACCCATGTACAACTCTGCATGCGCTTGAATATGATCTGCGTGTAAGGACAGTTCACAACCGCCACCCAATGCCATATTATGCGGAGCTACGACTACCGGAACTGATGAATATCTTGCTCGCATCATCGTTTTCTGAAACTGTGCAATCATCAAGTTAATCTCATCGTAATCTTGATCTCCAGCAAACATGAATAGCATAGCCAAATTTGCTCCTGCTGAGAAGTTTGCTCCTTCATTTCCTATGACTAGGCCTTTGTAAGACTTTTCTGCCATGGAAATGGCTGTGTTGATACCTTCTATGACTTCTGCTCCCATGGAGTTCATCTTGGTATGGAATTCCAAACCAATGACATCATCTCCCATATCGTAAATAGAAGCTCCTGCATTGCCCCAGACTTTCTTGTCTGCTGCTTTGAGTGTATCTAGAATGATGAAATCATCCATTCCTGGTATTTCTACATAGGACTGGGATGGGATATCGTAGTATTTCTTTTTACCTCCCTCTACTTTGTAGAATGACTCATGACCCGCTTCGATCATTTCATGAACCCAAGCTGCAGCTTTTTCACCTGCCGCTTCCATTTTTTCTACTGTCTCTTTTACTCCTAAAATATCCCAGGTCTCAAATGGTCCCAGCTCCCAACCGAAGCCTGCACATACGGCCTGATCGATGCGATACAATTCATCGGCGATTTCCGGAATACGATGGGAGACATATTTGAATAGGTCATAAAAAGAAACCCGATAGAATTCTCCGGCCTTGTCATCAAAGTTGACCAAGAACTTGATTCGCTTCTTGAGATCATCTATCTCTTTGGATGCTTCAAGTGCTTTGAATTTTGGCTTTTCTACATCTTTGTATTCAAAAGTGTTGAAATCAAGTTCTTTGAGCTCTTTTCTACCGTCTTTGTGACGGATCATTTTGAAATAGCCTTGCCCGGTTTTATCACCAAACCATTTGTTTTCATAAAGAACCTCAACAATTTTTGGCAGTTTGAATTTCTCACGGGATTCATCATGAGGTAAAGCCTTATAAAGATTGTTGGCAACATTGACTGTGGTATCCAGACCAACCACATCCATGGTTCGGAAGGTGGCAGATTTTGCTCTACCAATGACAGTGCCGGTCAGTTTATCAACTTCAGATACGCCCAATCCCATTTTTTCGATAGCATGCATGCCTGAAATGATTGCGTATACACCGACACGATTGGCAATAAATGCTGGAGTATCCTTACAAAGAACCGTTTCTTTACCCAAGAAGCGATCTCCATAATCCATCAGAAAATCAATGATTTCGGGTTTTGTCTTAGGACCGGGAATGATTTCAAGAAGCTTCAGGTATCGAGGTGGGTTAAAAAAGTGTGTACCTGCAAAGTTTACTTGGAAATCTTCTGATCTTCCTTCACACATCATGTGCATAGGAATCCCTGAAGTATTGGACGTAATCAAGGTACCTGGCTTTCGATACTTTTCGACCTTTTCAAACAATTGCTGCTTGATATCCAATCGCTCTACCACTACTTCGATTATCCAATCTACATCTTTGATTTTAGGAAGATCATCATCAAAGTTTCCTGTAGAAATCCTGCTTACCAAGCTCTTTTCATAAATAGGTGAAGGCTTGGATTTCATAGTATTTTGAAGAGCTGTATTCACAATTCGGTTACGAACTGCCGGATGCTCTTTCGTTAGCCCTTTTTTCTGTTCCTCTTCTGTGAGTTCAAATGGTACGATATCCAACAAAAGCACTTCAACGCCAATATTGGCAAAATGGCATGCTATCCTGGAACCCATCACTCCGGAACCTAAAACGGCAACTTTTTTAATGGTTTTGTTCATTTTTTTGGGTTTTTGGTAGTCTGAGGTTTATAATTCAAATATGGGTTTGTTGACAGCCGATCCACTGAATTGATCAATGACAAGTTGGAGCTTTTCAAAAACCTGAAAGAAGTTTTGCAAATCTTCCTCGGGAATTACCTCCCGGACTTGTTCATTAAATTCTTTGATCGTCTGTACCGAAATCTCCTTTTTTCTTCTTCCTTCTTCAGTAAGAAAAATCCGAACGGAACGCTTATCAGAAGGGTCCTGCTTCTTAAAAATCAATCCCTTCTCCTCCATGGTTTTAAGCATTCGGGTGAGACTTCTGGTCTCCAATCCTATCATGGGAGCAATCTTGGTAGCAGGAGTTCCTTCCTTGGAATTAATGTTGATCAGCACAAATCCTATAGCCGTGGTGAATCCTTCGGCAGCTGCCTGCTGATTGTACATCCTTGATATGGCATGCCAAGCACTCTTGATGTGATAGTCTACTGTTTCTTCTCGCTTCATTTACAAGTATTCGCCTGAATTTAGAGAAGCTCAATTTAGAAATATTTTGTATGCATGCATACTATTTTGATAAAAAAGTTATGCATGCATCACAAATTTTTAATTGATAAACGGGGTATTAGTAAAATATTATATGACTCTTCGGAATCCTACACGTAGCCAAATATTCTTAGACAGCTAGTGACAA
>NZ_JAPEIB010000089.1:0-1991 GCF_028823735.1 Algoriphagus sp. NF | reverse complement strand
ATAAGCTGGAGGAAAAAGGATTGGACGTCAGGAAGACTTTTTATGGCAGTATTCATGATTCATAGGTTTAGATGAAATTCTAAAACAATACAGTCAAATAGCCTTGATGGATTTCTCCGGAGGGGTCCTCTACAATTACGGCTACATTTGTGTCTACTTGGCTCTTTCTCTTAGTCAAATTGACTGTCTGCTTGATGGGTGAAACTTCCGTGATTTTTCCAGAAATATAACTTCCTGAAGCTGAGATGATGGTTCCTTCGAAACCTATTAGGACAGAGTTATTCACTTCAGCAATTTCTAGGTCTTTCAATTTGACTGATTGAATTGGCGGAAACGACAGCCCAGTATTTAATGCTTTGATATCTGCTTTTGGTAGAATGTCTCCCTCATAGTCAAAAATCTCTATCAAAAGATAAAGCTGATTGGGATCCTCATCAGGGTAGGGAGAATGAAATTTGACTATTTGACCAACTTCAGTTGGGTATTTAATCTCCATATTGGATGGATGGTACTCAATCGACTTTAAATACTCGAATAAATTGTGCCTAAAATCCTCAATTAATTGAAACCGTTCATTGCATAGTAATCCACCCTTGATTTCATAAAAGGGAAGATTATAGCATTGGGCAAAATGGCTGATGGTTTGAATAGCGGATTCCGAAAATGAATTGGAACCAGCAAGAAGTCGGGCTTTCTTAAATACCAGCTTCTCTTCTCGGTATTCATGAATTTTCAATTCTTCATCAAAGAATTTTTGAATAAGGGGAAGCTGCTCTTCCGTGCCTATGGAAATATAGACCTCCTTGCTTACAGGGTCAATGTCCTGATATTTCTGATTGATCCATTCCATCAAATTAATAGCAGATCGTACTGCCATTTCCTCATTGGTATACCATTCAGGCCAGTCTAAAGAATCGAAATCATATCTTCCGAGCATCCCCTTAAGCTGGCTTAAGCAAAGGAAATAAGGCTCTTCCGGATTGTCTGCTGGCTGTGCTATGATTGAGACCAAGAGTTCTTCGTCAAAGCCCAGAAACTCGATGTAGTCGTTTTCTTGATCAATTTCGGCCAAGACCCAATTTTCTGGTAGAGTAGGAGGCAGGTAATTGCTGTACATGGATTTTTTGTTAATATCGTTGTCAAATCGAACGATAATAAGATAAGGAAAATCCAAAATGTTTACAATAGTAAACAAAAATAATTAATGGATATAAAGGAAAAATTTGGTCAAAGACTTCGAGTTTTAAGAAAAGAAAAGGGTTTGTCCCAAGAAGAACTTGCAGAAAAGTCGGGTCTCAACCGGCCTTATATCTCAGCCATTGAGCTGGGGAAGCGAAATGTATCTTTGGAGGTGATGGAGAAGTTGGCGGGGGCTTTGGTCCCTAGTCTGAATCGGGATGCTTTGGTTCGAAAGGCAGGGGGGGGGAGGGGGAGGGGGGGGGGGGTGTTGGGGGTGGAAATTAAACTGCTATTGTTCTAAATATTTGTATTTGCAAAAAATCCACTATTTGGATTAGAATAAGTTCCAATTAAACATGACCTATCTAATAACCTATTAAACTCTTCACAGCTCGTTTCAGGCACTATAGCACAATTGTGACAAGCTGCCCCATTAAGAGAGTCAGGACCTTGACCGGTTGTACTGCCTACATCCATACAAACTGGGTCAGCAGAGCACCATCTGGCATCTTCAATAATTTCTCGAACAAGCTTGTAGAAATTACCTTCTTTTCCTTGTCTAACAAGCCCTCCCATAGACCCTTCAGAATCTCCAGAGGATGTATAAATTAATACTCCATTCATTCTATTATTCTCGGAGCTAGAATAGTATAATCTTTCTCTTAGTGAGGAAGATCCATACCCGCAGTTATAACAAAGGCGATTTATTAATAAATGAGCAAACGTGTGAAGTAGAATAAATGCAGGGCTTATGTCTATCGGCCCATTGATCAGCTTTTGCGCTAGCGTAGTAAACCGCTCTCGGTGCGATC
>NZ_JAPEIB010000088.1:0-2012 GCF_028823735.1 Algoriphagus sp. NF | reverse complement strand
GATTGTTGTTCTTCAACGGGCGGTCTAACCATTCGAAGGTTTTCAAGAACATTCATTCCGATATTTTGCTGGGTACCATAATTCCATCCCAATTTCACAGCAGTAAAGAAACTTACAGATTTCATAAAATAGAACAGGAAATCAGTTGTAGTGTGTTTTGGATTAGGTCTAAATGCCGCAAGAGGTGACCAAATGTTAAATTCTTCATCAGTTTCAACTCTGGCTAAGTTTCCTGTTGTTGCTCCCGATTTTATCATATATACATCCCCTCTCTGAGGTTTGTATTTCTTTGAATATCTATCATGATCCTCCTGCGATATATACCCTCTAATTTTTGCAAAGTCTATTTTATCATCCTTGATTGCCTCAGCGGATATAAATGGAATGCCTTCTTGATAAAGTGCGGGAGTTTCATGCGGGCCATCTGTTAAGGGAACTAAGAGCGAATATTTAATAGGCACTACCTCCCAATGCTCCGGAATTTCGCCCAACCATTCAATGCCTGAATCTTTCATGGGTACATCAGGGTTGATGCCTTTGGTAACGGCTTGGTTGATGATGGCAGTTTTTTCTTCTTCGTAGAGTTCGAGCAAGCGTTTTTTGTCGGCTATCAGTTCGTCTATCTCGGCTGTTTTGCTGTCAAGGTAGGCGGCAATGGCGGTTTGTTCTTGTTGATTATTTGAAATTGATATTTCCAAATTCTCAATTTGCGAATTGCTAATGTTTTCCTGAGCTGAACCTGATGCTGTTAATAATATTTGTTCTTGAAAAAAGCCACTATTAACAATGTAATAGAGCAATTTATTTGAAAACAAAATTCTCGCAACACGCTGATTTATATATGCTTTAGGTGGCACAGTGCCTACAAAGCAAGTTTTACCTGTTGTTGCTCCAGATAATGCAATTAGAGTATCAAATTGTTCAAGCCTATATTCTTGTGGAATAGTATCGTCATCTATTTTTTTACATTCTTCAAAATTGATACTGTCAGCAATATCACCAATTCGTATCACTGGTATTCCTTCGGATGTAAACAAATCACTTTTAAACGCATAACCTCCTTGAAGCCTGGTTAGATGCTTTACTTTCTTCACCTCCCAATGGCTCGGAATTTCCCCAATCCATTCAATGCCCGAATCTTTGTAGGTATCGTATTTTCTCATGAGTCCAGCACGGTTTTTTCAGTTTCCAATGTCTTTTCCTCCAAAGCCAGAATATCGGCTTTGATGTCTGCCAATGGTCTCAATGGCTTGAACTCATAGAAATACTTGGTAAAGTTGATTTCGTACCCAACCTTGGTTTTGCTGTGGTCAATCCATGCTTCGGGCAAATGCGGTTTTACTTCGGACTCAAAATATTCCTCAATGGTTTGGGGTACCAGATTCCCGTTTGCACCTGCCTGTTCGGCAGACAGGTCTTTCTTCAAAAACGGGATGTTTTCATAATCACGTAAAGAAGTGTCGGGTTTGGGTTGTCCTTTGCTTTTTACCACTTTGCCGTTTTCTTTTAACGGCTGTTCAACCGTAATTCTCCAATAACCAAAGAACTCGTTGGGTAGAATTTTGCAGAACTCGTTTTCTTCAAAATTGCCATAGAGTTGGGTTATAAAGCCAATGCCTTTTTCATTTCCGTTTTCGGCAATTTTCTTGCGTTTGTTGCCCAAGCTTCTGTCCATCTTTTGCCAAAAGCGGTTGAAATCCAGTTTACCTTCTTTTGTCAGTTCTTCATCCTTACCACCTGTGGCGTTTATCAATTGTACCTTACCGCTTCGCTCAGAACTTTTGTTGTTGGTTACAATCCAGATGTAGGTGCTAATGCCTGTGTTGTAAAAGAGTTGGTCGGGTAGGGCAATCACGGCTTCCAGCCAATCATTTTCAATAATCCATCTTCTGATATTGCTTTCTCCGCTTTCGGCAGCACCCGTAAACAAAGGCGAACCATTAAATACAATGCCGATACGAGTGCCACCCGATTTCATTTTAGAAATCATGTGTTGCAAGAAAAGCTACGAA
>NZ_JAPEIB010000087.1:0-2047 GCF_028823735.1 Algoriphagus sp. NF | reverse complement strand
CATTATTTTGCAGTCAGGCCGATGTTGTCGTGCCGATCCCATTTATTTTTTCATCCATTTATGGATGTCAACCGCAAGTTCCCCATATGATTCTTTTGGACCTGTCGTTGACTCATCTTCAAACCATCGCAGAAATTCCTGATAAATCAAGTCATGAACTTGTTGTTCGGTCATGTCTTTGTCTAACTGAACAATAATCGTTTTTATTTCTGGTTCATATTCGTCTTCTGGTGCTCCAATTTTCAGAAGTCCGATTGGGTCATGCTGATTTATGATTGAGCTGAGTTCCAAAAATCTATCGCCATGACTTGATTTTACTGAGTCTAAGTCGAGGACGAGCAGTGCATCTTTCATTGATTCTGCATATTGTCTGTCAAAGTTTTCTAGTGCCTCTGGGTCAGACATTTTCGTTTTATGATCCGTTTTGCAACTAGTTAAAAGACTAACACCTGTTAAAAATATCAGTATGTTTTTCATTTGTCCAATGTCTTTTTTCGCATGCTCACCAACAACCATTTAAATCTAACCCAAAACCCTAGTTTCATATATTTCTGCTTTTTGTGGAGCAGGTCTTCCAGCTGTTTTTTGTTTCAAATTAACCGATTCGGTGATTTTATCAAATAGAACAGAAAAAGGAAGCTAAAGCTCCCCTTCATCTGCAAAAGAAAAGTACCCTTCTGAACTTAGAATCACATGATCAACAATCGGCAGATCCAAAGCTCGACCGATTTCTACCAGTCTTCTAGTAAGTCTTCTATCCTGTTCGGAAGGTTGGAGATTTCCACTAGGATGGTTATGACATAGGATTAAGGATGATGCGTTCGCTTTCAATCCGGCAGCAAAGACTAATTTAGGATCTACAACAGTTGCCGAGGTTCCGCCAGTACTGATGGTACAGATACCTAACACACGGTTTCCTCTGCTCAGTAACATCACTTGAAACTGTTCGACATATTCCAGAGCATCGGAATTCCAGAATTTCAACAAGACATCATAAACTTGCCTGGAACAAGTAACTTTTGGACGTTGGCTTGCCTTGATTTTTGGTCGATAAGCCAGTGTAATTTCTGCGACTTCATTAAAGTGGAATGATTGAGTTAAAGCTTCCATAATTTTTTGAGTTTTGTGAAACATGAATTATGGAATGACCTCAGCCCTGTTCCGAACAAGGCCAAGAGGAAAAGGAATAAACCAGCTGAGAATTGCGGGCGAGCTTTATGCCGGAAGCTCTTGGCCGCCCCGAGGATAAAGGGCTAACTTATTCCGGAATTCGAGGTCACCTATCTCCTTCTTTTTTAAAAATCGAAAAGTGTTATAAACTCGAATCCATTTTCCGGACTAGGTAATTCTGAATATGCCACGGGAAAGAGCTAAGATTATGAAATGCTGGTCGATGAAATTTTAAGCAAATTAAACTGACAGAACAATGGCTGAGAAGGTAAATGATCCAAGTAAGGGCAATAAAAACCTTGGCACGAAACAGCGTGGTCTAGGAATGCTGTTCAACTTTGAACTTGAACTTCAGCAAAAAGAAAAAGTATCCAACAAAGAGTTTGCCACCGAAGATGTCAAGATCTACTCCCTCCGGATTCCTTCGGCCATGTTCGATAAGCTAAAATATGCGATCGGTAGGGAGACCAAGGCATCCATGAGGGATATGATTTTGACTGCTATTTCGAAGCATTATGACATTTAACGTTCGCATATAAAGCGTGCCTGCAGACCAAATTAATAATTAATCATCAAACTCTGCCGGCATGATTTATACGCATTGTTATAACTCGTTGATAATCGAGTATAAATTCAATCTCAGATCAGAAAATTATCCATTTTCCACCGAGAAGGGAAATATGGTAAGCACCCAAACAATTGAGTAAGGGATCAAGTCAAATAAAACTTCAAATCCCATTACCTAAACGGCAATAGGTTTCACTCTTGTCTAAGCCAAATTATCCCGGATGCTATGCTTCACAGTATTTAAAGTTCCTGCTTTGAGATCTTTCTGAAAGACTATCTACAAAAAACAGGCATTCACTGCAAAACCTGC
>NZ_JAPEIB010000086.1:0-2335 GCF_028823735.1 Algoriphagus sp. NF | reverse complement strand
AGATGTAAATGGCGCGGTTGGTCAGCTCCTCCAAGTCACTGAGAATATGTGAAGTGATGAGAATGAGCTTGCCGTTTTTCCGTTCTTTTTTGATTTTGGCCTTCAGCACTTCTACTGCAATGGGATCTAAGCCGGCAGTAGGCTCATCGAGAATTAAGACTGCAGGGTCAAACATAAATGCCAATGCCGCCGATACTTTCTGCCGGGTACCACCGGACAAGGTGCCCAATGCTTTATGCTTCATCTTTTCCAATTCAAAATCTTCGTAAAGCTCCAAATCAAAAGAGTTTACCTCTGGCCGAAGGTCCCGCATCATCGAGAAAAGCTGGCCAATTTTCATATTAGCGGGGTAGTGACCTATCTGAGGCATGTAGCCAATCTGCTTTCGATAAGCGACATTTCCCCGGATGGACTGCCCCCCTACAGCAATCTCTCCGCTATCAGGAATGACCATCCCCAAAATCGTTTTGATCAAGGTAGTCTTTCCAGACCCATTGGGTCCCATCAGGGCATAGCTATTGCCAAACTCGAACTCCAGATTGAAGTCATTCAATACCTGAAGTTTTCCGAATCGCTTGGATATATTTTTAACTGAAATCATAAGGCCGCATTTTAGGTGAGTGATCGATCATTTCGTCAGGGGTCATAGTCGGGAGGATTTTTTCCATCCTGTCCAATAAGGTGACCATAAAACTCCTCCACAGCATGACTGATGCGGGGATTTTTTCGACAATGACACTGTATAAATTGATGGGGCGAAAGGGCACATCCCCAACCGCATCCCGGTTGAGGTCATAGCCCTCATATTTGTCCCAATAGTTTTCTTTCAGCGTATTGAGGACAAGGTTTCCGTTGGTGCTTAGATCGAAGGTATTGTTGGAGAAATTATTGGCTTGGAAAAGGTTTTGATCACAAGAGGCCATCAGTTTGAGGGCCCAGCCATTCTCTCTGAAGGTGTTTTTTTGAAATTCAATTCTACTACTACCCTCCATATAGATCCCTACGGTGTTTTTTTGAAAGATATTCCCGATTACTTTGGAATCTGAAATATCCTTGAGTAGAATCCCATAGGCACTGCTTCCCCAATTTTCTTCAAATCGGTTTTCTATCATCGTCACATTTTTGGTGTACATGACTGCTACCCCTGCTCCGTTTCTCCGAAAGGTATTTTTCCGATAGGTATTGTCATGGGCAAACATAAAGTGAAGCCCATAACGCATATTACCCTGGATGAGGTTTTGCTCCACTTCTGTATCAGTGACAAATTCGAGGTAAATCCCATCTCTGTGGCCAGAAACCTGGTTATTCTCAATCAAATTATTGTTGCATTTCCAGAGGTGTATACCATTTCCGACCTCAAATTCTCTTTCAGCAGAGGCTGTTATCCGATTGTCTCGGATGGTCATCCCGGAAGAATTGGAGAAATGAAGTCCAAAAAATGTTTCTTCAAGGATATTGTTTTCAATCCTGCAGTTTTTAGAATCAAAAAACTTAATAGCTGCAGAATCATCCATATTGGATTTTCCGGTATTGATAAATTTAAAACCACGAATCAGCACATTCTCCGCTGCAACCAGAAAGATATTTCCTTTGCCCTGACCGTCCATTACCGGAAAATTCTCCCCAAGTAGCGTAAGGGTTTTTCTAATGATCAGCGAATTGACTGGATAGACTCCGGAGGAAAAGAGTAATGTATCACCAGCTGAAGACTGATCGATGAGTTCCTGAAAGGAATCCGAAGGGTTCACTTTGATTTTTGCTGCATAGAGATTGCTTTCCCAAGGGAAGAAGGAAAATAACATCAGCAGAACAAGGCAGTACTTTTTCATAACTGGTAGATTTTGACTCATTTAAACTGGGTAGTCAACTCTCCCCAGGCCAGGTAGACGCCACCGTTTTTCACTTTGTAATCCTTCAGCAGATCATAATCCGGGAATGCCACAATATTGGATGCCATTGGAGTTTTGATTTGTTCAGATTTCAAAAAGAATGCATAGTTTACATCCAATAGAGTTCCGGGATTCAGATAATCCATCACCAAAACATGCTTAAACGCCTGTCTTTGCGCTGCTTCTGAGTCCATGTAGGAAAGCATGCAATTGACATCGTCGAAAATGAATATTTTGCCTTTTTCGGTAACCAGCTCGGCTCCAAACTTGGGATCCATCAGGGTCATTTTGCAGTGATGACAGGCGTCTTGTCCCAAGACAATCGGTCGAGGGTCCGAACTACATGCTGCCAAGGTGGCCAGTGTGACTAGTGCTATCAAATATCGTTTCATGGTAAAGGGTCAATTAGGGTTTGTTTATTTTTTAAGAGCGAGTCGGCTTCCCTT
>NZ_JAPEIB010000085.1:0-2404 GCF_028823735.1 Algoriphagus sp. NF | reverse complement strand
CTCGGTGGTGTACCAATTTTCTGGTTCATCCTCGTGCCGACAAAAGGGGCAGAAAGCAACGTCATTTTGTTCAACTTTCTCCCAGTCCTTTGGCTTTATTTTAAACTGGAAGAGGCATTCTTCACTTGGACATTCTTTATCTAAATACCCGTCAGCATCAGTTTCAAGAGGAATAGATAATATCATCTTTTCCATTTTCTCAATTTCCTTGATCAATTTATCAAACATAGTATTTGGCTCTTTTTCAGAAAGTTACTTGTTTTTAAATCAAACGATTTGCTTTTGAAACTTAGAATATTGTAACCGACATTAATTGTCAGAGAAAGCTAGTTTCCTCAATCGCACATAGGGAGAAAGGGCTCAATTACCTATATTGGAGCGAGGTTAGGCCAATGGACTTTTTAGTAAGCCAGAAAGGTTGCCAAGAATAAATCCATTTGCATAAGGGCTGGGGGTAATCTTGGATTTAAAAAAAACCCAATCAAGCCTTGTTGACCAATAATCATTTGGAATTTTTCCGCTAATTGGTAGATAGGAAGAAGCCCACATTTTCAAGATTGAAGCATACGCATGAAAAATTTTAAGGAAAAAGCCGACCTGATCTGGAAAGTCGCGGACTTGTTAAGAGGCGACTACAAGCAATCAGACTATGGTAAGGTGATCCTCCCTATGACAGTCCTAAGACGATTGGACTGTATTCTGAAGCCCACAAAAGAAAAGGTTTTGAACTACCTTCCCAAGGTTGAAACCCTGAAAGAAGGAGCTAAAGATATTGCCCTAAACAAAATTGCTGGGCACAACTTCCACAACAGAAGCTCATTTGATTTTGATAAGATCGTCGCTGACCCAAATAATGTTGCGGCAAACCTTCGAAACTACATCAATGGGTTTTCGACTAGCGCGCGGGAAATCATCGAGTATTTCAACTTTGATGATCATATTGATCGAATGGACGATCCGAAAGCCGATATTCTTTTTCGTGTGGTCAAGTCTTTCCAGGAAATTGATCTTGCGGATATGGAGTCCATGGAAATGGGCTACACTTTCGAGGAACTGATCCGGAAATTTGCTGAACAGTCCAATGAAACAGCCGGAGAGCATTTTACCCCCCGTGAAGTAATTAAGCTTATGGTGGACATTCTGTTTACGGATGACTCCGAAACTTTGACCACGGATGGCATCGTGAAGACTCTTTATGATCCGGCTTGTGGTACTGGAGGGATGCTTTCAGTTGCCGAAAAACACATCAAGGACAACAACAAAAATGCAGAGCTAAAGGTCTTCGGCCAGGAGATCAATCCAGAGTCTTATGCGATTTGTAAATCGGATATGCTGATCAAAGGACAGAATCCTAGTAACATCAAGTTTGGAAATACCTTTACAGTTGATGGTCTGGAAGATGAGAAATTCGACTATATGCTATCCAACCCTCCTTTTGGAGTAGATTGGAAAAAAGCCGAAAAAATCATCAAAGCCGAATCAGATAAGAAAGGCATGGATGGCCGTTTTGGTGCAGGATTGCCACGTATCAATGACGGGTCTTTGTTGTTTTTACAGCACATGATTTCTAAGATGAAGGATAGTGGATCAAGGATCGCTATTGTCTTCAACGGCTCACCACTTTTTACTGGTGCAGCCGAGAGTGGTGAAAGCAATATTCGTAAATGGATCATTGAAAACGATTGGCTGGAAGCGGTGATCGCGTTGCCCGATCAATTATTTTATAACACGGGTATAAGTACCTATGTCTGGATTATCAGTAATCATAAGACTGCTGAACGTAAAGGCAAAGTCCAATTAATCAACGCCACAGGAGCAAAAGACGAGGAACTGGTCAAAGAAGGCAAACTAGACTTCAATCGTTTTTGGCAAAAAATGGACAAAAGCTTAGGAAATAAGCGCAAGAAAATCGTCGAAAACGGCTCTGAACGAGGCGTCGGGTTCATCACCAACCTCTACGGAAACTTTGAGGAAAATGAGTTTGTCAAAATTCTTCCAAATGAGTTTTTTGGATACTGGCGAATTACAGTTGAGCAACCTTTGAAAGATGAAAAAGGTAAAGTCACCAAGACCAAAGGAAAGCCAAAACCGGACACCACTTTGCGTGACTATGAGAATATTCCATTTCTGAAAAAAGATAAGACTGGTAAACTGGTTCCTCAAACCATCGAAGAATATTTCGACGCAGAAGTTAAACCGCACCTACCAGAAGCATGGATTGATCACAGCAAGACTAAAGTTGGCTACGAGATCAACTTCACCAAGTACTTCTACGAATTCAAGCCGCTCCGGTCTTTGAAAGATATCAAAGCTGATATTTTGGCTTTGGAAGAAAAAACACTTGAAACAGAGAAGATAATTTTGAACTAGGTGAAATATGCTGAGCGCAAATAAAGAAAAGCTA
>NZ_JAPEIB010000084.1:0-2434 GCF_028823735.1 Algoriphagus sp. NF | reverse complement strand
TGAAATAAAGGCATGTTGACTATCCTGATATGAGAAAGCCCCTCAAAATTCTGGATTAAAGATCCTCCCACATCGGGAATGTATCCGGTCAGTGCCGATTGAAACCAGATGTTTTTGTTAGGTAATTCACTGCTTTCAGAAATCAACTTAGTATTTCGGTCTATTCTGATTTTCCTATCCACCTTATGCCTAAATTGGGCTTCTTTTCCGGCCAGCATCAATTCGAGGTTGTCTCTGGTGATATCCTCCTGCCCGGTAATTGCCAAAACACGACTTTCTGGATCAAGGATCACGAAGTGAGGGATGGTTGTATGTGGGAACAAGGAGCGAAGTTCACCAGCATTTACAACGACTGGACTGTCAACTTCCTCCAGCGAGGAATAAGAATCAAAGACTCGTTCCACCGACTCTTTCGGAAAAGTGGTAATTGGAATCAGTTCGATTTGATCCTTGTAGGAGTCTACTAGCTTATCTATTTTTGGTAAAGACCCCATACTTCCGGTACAGGAAGGTGCCCAAAACTGGAGGATAACAAATTTGCCTTTAAGTTTATCTAATTGAATGGGGGAATCCACTGAATTTAGTAATTCGTTGAGTATGATCCCATCAGGAATCTTATCACCGATGGAAAGTGAGTCAGGGAGGGCGGGAGATCTGCTCTCCTCCCGCCCGGGGTGAAGGGAATCGGCATCAACTAGACCGTTTCCCGTGGGTGAATCAGCAACCTGACTCAGGATTGGTGGGCTTCCGATTAGGCATAGCCATGCCAGGAAGCATGTGAATAGATGTTTTTTCATGCTTGTTAGAGATTAAAGACCAATGGTTTGACTGCGCTCACCACAAGCGACAGGAGAGGTATCAGGCTGAGCAGCCTACTCAGGTTGTCAGACTGAGCAGCCCAGTCAGCTTGTCAGGCTGAGCGGAGTCGAAGCCTAGTCAAAGCCCCCGAACTTTTAGACATAGTCCTCCTGTCCGCATCCAGATGATTATCAGGGATTCGGCACGATCGGAACCGGTCGGTCTTGGATTAAGAAATAGATTAATATTGAAGGAAAATGAAGCGCTGCAGTCGATCAGCTCCTTCTGGAAACGTCACTCTCTGATCATTAGCGGTAATCCCCTTGGGTAATACAAGCCCCTTGGGAAGCAATCAGGGAGAATAAAAATAGGTTTTAAATAGGTTGTTTGGGTTTCCGGGGAAAGAGCCAGTCGGAGGAGCTGATTTGAAATAGCTGTTCTGGATTATTTCCTGTATCGATAGATACTACCTCAAATCGCCAGACTGGATATTTTCCTCTTGTTTGTTTTGGATTATTGTCCATAGAAAAGGCTGATTATTGTTGGTTTATAATTGAAATACAAACAATTTTAAGCATCCGAATTTGAAAAATTGAGGATAGTGAGTAGTTTAGGTATTGCAAATAGTGATGTGAAACTACTATTTTCGAATATTCCCTCATTTAAAGGTTTTTTAATCAATTTTCTTACCCAACAGTATTATGAACGAATCAGATAATCAAGGTTTTACCGTTTTGGAAAATAAAACTATCGGACGGAACCTCGCCATGTTTCGCAAACTCCGAGACCGGAAGGCAGTAGAGGTGGCTGACTATCTTGGGGTAAAAGAGGCTACCTACACGAAATATGAGCGGGGAGAGAGTAAGATTACTGTAGAGATAATTCAAAAAGTTGCCGAGTTTTTGAAGGTAGATCCAATTCAAATAATTGCTGCACAGCCAAGTAACTATGTAGAATCGATTAATGGATCAAACAATATTGCAATTCAAACAAATAGTATTTATAAAGCCACCGATGCGAATCAGACCGAGGTTATGATGAAAATGATGGAGACGATGATGCAGATGAATGAGGCGATAAAGAAGATACTGGAGGGGAAGTAAAAATGAAAGGTCCTGAGGAAAGCCTTTAGTCAATAGTCAATTTGCGACTTTTTTATTAGGTACAGCTTTGATGAGTGATTGGGGTTCCTTTTTAGGACTTGGGGAAGTATATATGCAAGAAATGGCGTAGCCGCGGTGCGACGTTAGGATCATTTTCGGCTAGGCTTTGTTCAGTGCCGCCTTTATTTTTTTAACTTTTTCTATAAATATTTTGATTTCACTCCAATTCTTTTTCAGGTATTTTCTCCTATAATCCTCCTTGATTAGATTCAAAGTCTCTTCATTTGAAAACGACGTGAAATTTATACTCGGATTCAAGTAATTCCCTCCTAGCCAAACATCTTCTTTTTCCCAATCAGTAAACTCATTTAATTTACTTGCAAATTCAGCATACTCATCATGTTTCTTCGGGTCTCTCTTTTTGTTGTTCAAAATAGTGATTCCATAATATAAATCACTCCAACCTCTTTCAATGAAAAGGCAAAATCTATCTTCTTCAACTGAAAATATTTCAAACATGATTCCGTACCAGG
>NZ_JAPEIB010000083.1:0-2479 GCF_028823735.1 Algoriphagus sp. NF | reverse complement strand
AGGGACAATGAGCAATGAGCAATGACCAATGGACAATGACCAATTTTCAATGAGAAATGAACAATATTCAATTATCAATGCACAAGGAAAAGTAGTCAAAAAGTAAAAACTGTTAAATAAAATTGGAAAAGCGGTATGATTTAGAGGAACGATTGGTGCGTTTTGCAGGAGAGTGCATTAAATTCTGCAATAAACTTGGTAATTCTTATGCCGAGAGCCACCTCAAAGGTCAATTGATTCGGTCTGCCTGTGGGGCCTGTTTGAATTACGGAGAAGCACAGGGGGCGGAAAGTAAAAAGGACTTTATTCATAAAAACGGAATCGTTTTGAAGGAGCTAAAGGAGTCTAGGTCAACGCTTAAAATACTCAGGTATTCTGAACTTGGAGATGCTGAGAAGAGAGACGGGCTGTTGGTTGAGGCAGAGGAGCTTTGTGCGATTTTCGGAAGAATCATTACCAGTGCGAGGAAAAGCCTGGGGAAATGATCAATGGGCAATGGGCAATGGACAATTACCAATAACAAATTATCAATTATCAATTATCAATGGACTATGAGCAATTACCAATGAACAATGACCAATGAACAATGGGCAATGGACAATGGACAATGGACAATTACCAATAACCAATTATCAATGGACTATGAGCAATTACCAATGAACAATGAGCAATGACCAATGGACAATTACCAATGGACAATTACCAATGATCAATGAACAAGGGGTGACGGGTTTAACCACTTGAAAATTGAGTTTGAAAATTGGTCATTGATCATATTAATCCACTTGAAAATTGAGTTTGAAAATTGGTCATTGATCATTGATTCGCCGAATTCTGCTTCAAGAGGACCGAAATCTGATTTTGGTTTTCTTGGGAAAGGAAAAGAGGACAGTTTGAGGAGCTTTTCAAAAAGAAAAAGGAATCTACAATCCTACCGGACCGAGGGAAACTTATTGGGGTGATTAAGCAATTTTCCGGAGGTATTTTTTCCGGGGATTTATAAGGAAATATAAAAATAGAAATATGGCATTTGAAAAAATCATCACTAAACCGATTGGCTACGAATTGGCTGCCAAACAATTAGAGCTTCTTCAACAAAAAAGAGAGAAAGTGTCTTTTTTGTCCTCAGCTGGTGGAATGTTTCGTTTAGAAGAACTTAAAAACTGGATCAAACAAGAAAAGAATTTTTCCGGCATTATGTGTTGGTTTTGTTTGGATGAAGATTCAAACTTTTTCCTAGCAATTGAGCCAAGGTTTAACTTTAAATATGATGAGTCCAATTTGGATAAAATTGAACCTGTTAGTGAGAAGCTTATAATACCAAATCAAATATTGTCCAATGAGATATTTGAAGGCGATATTCTAGATTCTTCTGAAATTGAAAGAAGACTTCGAGGCTTTAAAGAAGATATGCCTGTTATATGGAAAAAAGAAGCTACAAATGAGGAGGTTTTTGTTTGGAAAGAAAATTTTAAAAGGTCAGTTCAAAATAGCTCAGAATTAAGTACCTATGGGTTTACATATTTTTCAAAGGAAGGACTGGATGGTAACCCGTACTTAATTCAATTTTTAAATCAACCAAAAATTAAAATGGTTAGATATTATTTTGGACTTTGGGATTATGAATTCAATAAATTAAGAGTAATCCTTGTCCCGGTTAATTGGAGAGGGCAGAATATTAGTCCAGAACCAAATTACATTTTGGGAAATGATAACCTCCTCCAATATTCCTGGCCCCCGCCACCAGACACTTTTTAATACATGCTGAGTCAAATTCCCATACAGGAAATTTCTACCCTAGCCATTTGGATCCCTTTGATTTTGGCAGGGTTAAGTTGGAAAATAGGCGATCGCAAGCTTCGCCTGTTTTTTGTATTTCTTTTGTTTGGGGCTGTGGTTGATGGATTGGGCTGGGCTTCTTATGCAAATCAGGAATATTTTTGGCTTAATCGAGCTGCCTCCTATGGTCAGTTTCTATACCTCTGGTTTGAGGCTTTATTTTTTATCTGGCTAGCCTATGAGTTTTATCAAACAAACAGAAGTCAATTTTGGAGAAAAGTGCTATGGATCATAACCAGCTTGGTTTTTTTGGTTGATGCTTTCAATCGATACGGTATTGAAGAGCCTATTCGCCCATTTTCTTCATTTGTGTATTCAGGCATTTTAGTCTTAAGTTCCTTTTTGATGGCCTTTGCCCTTTTACGAATAGCGGAGCAAAAGGAAGAGGTTATGAAAGAACCCTGGTTTTGGATTTTGTCCGGGATCTTTTTTTACAGCTTTTCCTGCTTTTTTATCGATATGCTAACCTTTACTGAATATGCCGAAGGACTCTGGAGAATCCGGGTGGTTTTCAATATGATTCAGTATTTGTTTTTTGTGGTGGGCCTTTTAAAATTTTCAAAGAACAATGGACAATGACCAATTACCAATGGGCAATTAACAATGACCAATTACCAATGTGCAATGGCCAAGGTTTTAT
>NZ_JAPEIB010000082.1:0-2559 GCF_028823735.1 Algoriphagus sp. NF | reverse complement strand
CCAATTGATTTTGAAATAAAAGAGGTTTCTAATGATGATCTTAGAATTTTAAAGGCTTCCCCAGGAGGATGGTCTATTGATATGAAGGTAACCGGAGCGTAAATTCAATTGATAAGATCAAGAAAAATATCTAGGGTTGTGGAAGTAGGTGCGGGTTTTTCGACTATTGTGTTTCATTATTCCTTGAGTAGAGAGAATTTGAATTATGAAATTGTTTCAATTGAAGAAAATAAAGATTGGTTTCGAATACCCAAAGAGGCAGAGTCTTTAATCGATTCTCAAAAAGTAAATTTCCAGTTGGGAAAATTGAGATTTGTTTTCGGCTTATTTGGAATTCATGCGAGTTATAAGCTTACAAAGGACCATTTAACAGGAAAGGGAGTTTCGTTGGTTTTTATAGATGGTCCGCAATATTACTTCGGAAGAGAAGGAGGTTTGGATCACATTTATTCTTTATTGGAAGTTGGGTGTTTAATTGTTTTGGATGATGCTGAGCGATACACTGAGAAGTGTGTTATTTTCAAGTGGCTAAAAGTTTATAAAGGCTTAGAGCTGATTTATTTGAATGATTCTTTTGGGGATAAAGGATTGGCTGTACTTAAAGTGATACAACCGCTCAAGCAAAGATTTTCAATAGCAGCCTTTTCTTTAGGGATGTTACAGGGGATAAAGAGATTAGCAAATTTTAGACAGATTAAGGAAAAACAGAATTTATTGAATAATTGAAACTCCTCTTTACCCAAGATGCCTTAGTCAATGCCGGGGCTGAACGCAGCCACTTGGAAATTCTTTCCCGGTTTTCGGAGGAGGTAGATGTGGGATTTGTGTATTTCTATCCCAAGCATGACCTCAGAGAAGCCTACGAGCGAGCCGGATTCCGGCTCTTTTTTTTGGATATTCCGGAGTCCTATCATTTTGGATTGGCCGTAAGAAGATTGATCAAACTGATTCGACATGAAAAGCCCGATTTGCTGGTTTCCTCCCTTTGGCGGGCGGATATCATCACCCGGATTGCCTCTTGGATTACAGGAGTACCTTTGGTTGGCACCTTGGTCAATGATAGCTATGCTCCCATTGCCTGGACGGATAAGAAGGGTCTGAAATACAAAATCGTCTATTGGTTGGACTGGCTTACCTCAGGCATCCCCGTTCATTGGATCGCCAATGCCCGAGCCTTGGCTGACTCTCATGTAAAGACCTTGGGGATTGATAAGGATAAGATTTCGGTGGTGTACCGCGGCCGACCCGTCATTGCGAGGACCGCAGGGACGAAGCAATCTTTTCAAAAAATCGAATTTACTGATGAGACTCCTTCGGCTGCTGATGGCTCTGAGGTCAATTCAGATTCTCCGAATAGCAGCCTCGCAGTGACGAAACCCGAAGAGACTGCCTCTCCGCCGCGGCGGATCGCAGTGACAGATGACGTCATTGCGAGGACGAGGAACAGTCAGCCCCGTACGAATGTCGGGGAGGAGGAAGTATTCTCAGGAAGCAATAAGATATCTTCCAATGAGGAGATTGCTTCGGCTGCTAAAAGTTCTCAAGAAAAATCAAATGAAGTGGAAAGTAGCCTCGCAATGACGCGAAACTTCATCTCTTACGGTCGTCTTCTTGAGCGAAAAGGCTTTCAGGATGCTATTCAGGCCTTTGCTTCAGTTATCAAAAAATATCCGGATTGTACCTTGACCATTTTTGGAGAAGGTTTTTACAGAAAAAACCTTGAGGCTTTAATCCAAGAATTAGGCCTCTATAATTCTGTCTTTCTTCCTGGCAAAATTCCAAACCCAATGGATATACTGATTTCAAATGGGAAGCAACATCCGACATCCGACATCGGACATCCGACATCATTCCACTGCTTCCTCTTCCCCTCTTGGTACGAAGGCTTTTCCGGTGCCTTAGTGGAAGCCATGATGGCTGGAATCCCCATCATCGCATCGGATATTCCTATGAATTTGGAGGCGGTCGAAGATCAAAAGACTACCCTGATTTTTCCTGTTCAGGATGCAGATTTTTTGGCCAAGCAAATGACTTGGGCGATTGAAAACCCAGAGTCTATGCAAGCATTAGGAATTCAGGCTCGGAAGGTTGCCGAGGAGCGGTTTGATATTGAGAAGATTGCTAAACAGTATGAAGACCTGCTTCAGAAAATTGTTCTATCCCAACGATCAGCTTTAAGGGAAGGAGGGGGAATCAGTTGATCGGTTGGACTAATGAAAAACAAATAAATCTTTGAACAAGAAGCTCCAAGTCCCCCTTCAGGGGGATTTAGGGGGTAAAAAATCATGCTTCGAATAGGCATCCTTGTAGACAGTAACATCATTCAAGCTTGGCAGGCTGAAGCGATTAAGCAGCTCCTCTCTACCGGAATGGTTGAGTTTTCTGTTTTGGTAGTCAATCAATCTCCAAGGACTTCGGGGGGGCAATCTCCCTTTTTTTATCGGGTCTATAGAAAGTTAGACCGAATATTTTTCAAGGACTATTTGGACGCTTTTGAACGGGTACAGAGGTCAAAGGTGATCCCCATAAAAGTTCCTGTTCTTTCGGTCAAACCCATCC
>NZ_JAPEIB010000081.1:0-2597 GCF_028823735.1 Algoriphagus sp. NF | reverse complement strand
ACACTAGGTCTTTATTCATGACTCCGTTATACCGATAGGTATATCTTGATTCCAATGTCTTGCTTCTAATATCTGAAGTCTTTAACATATCTTGTAGAAACTGCAACAGGATTTCGGTAAGCTTTCGGGCAATTAGTACTGCTCGGCTATGACATCACTGCCTTTACACCTGCAGCCTATCAACCTCATCGTCTCTGAGGGCCCTATACGGAAGTCTCATCTTGAGGGGAGTTTCGCACTTAGATGCTTTCAGCGCTTATCTCTTCCCGACGTAGCTACCCGGCAGTGCAGTTGGCACCACAACCGGTACACCAGCGGTCAGTCCAACCCGGTCCTCTCGTACTAAGGTCAGGTCCTCGCAAACTTCCCACGCCCGCAACAGATAGGGACCGAACTGTCTCACGACGTTCTGAACCCAGCTCGCGTGCCACTTTAATGGGCGAACAGCCCAACCCTTGGGACCTTCTCCAGCCCCAGGATGTGACGAGCCGACATCGAGGTGCCAAACCTCCCCGTCGATATGAGCTCTTGGGGGAGATCAGCCTGTTATCCCCAGAGTACCTTTTATCCTTTGAGCGACGGCCCTTCCATACAGTACCGCCGGATCACTATACCCGTGTTTCCACCCTGCTCGGCTTGTCGGCCTTACAGTCAAGCTCCCTTATGCTATTGCACTCCACGCACGGTTACCAAGCGTGCTGAGGGAACCTTTGGAAGCCTCCGTTATCCTTTTGGAGGCGACCACCCCAGTCAAACTACCCACCAAGCAATGTCTCCCGAACCGGGATTAGATACCAGACAAACAAAGGGTGGTATTTCAACGGTGACTCCACAACGCCTGGCGACGCCGCTTCACAGTCTCCCACCTATCCTACACATCGTTTGCCCAGTACCAATGCTAAGCTGCAGTAAAGGTTCATGGGGTCTTTCCGTCCCGTTGCGGGTACGCGGCATCTTCACCGCGACTACAATTTCACCGAGCTCATGGCTGAGACAGTGCCCAGATCGTTACACCATTCGTGCAGGTCGGAACTTACCCGACAAGGAATTTCGCTACCTTAGGACCGTTATAGTTACGGCCGCCGTTTACCGGGGCTTCGATTCAATGCTTCTCTTGCGATAACATCCCCTCTTAACCTTCCGGCACCGGGCAGGTGTCAGGCCTTATACCTAGTCTTTCAACTTCGCAAAGCCATGTGTTTTTGTTAAACAGTCGCCTGGGCCTCTTCACTGCGGCCCCGCATTCCTGCGGGGCGCCCCTTCTCCCGAAGTTACAGGGCCATTTTGCCGAGTTCCTTAGCCATGATTCACTCGAGCACCTTAGGATACTCTCCTCGACCACCTGTGTCGGTTTGCGGTACGGGTAGGCCAGAAGTTTTTCTTGGAAGCTTTTAGGGCCACTATCCGATTGTCCAAGGACGCTCGGTACTGTCAGGTTCGGCTAAACCCACGCATTTAACTATGGGTCCAATACCTACTCCCTTCAACCCGGTATTCCGTCACCGGGCGGGCCTTTCACCACTCCGTCACTCCATCACCTGCATGTCCAGTACGGGAATATTAACCCGTTTGCCATCGGCTGCCCCTCTCGGGTGCGCCTTAGGACCCGACTAACCCTGATCCGATTAGCGTTGATCAGGAAACCTGGGTCTTACGGTGTGGGGGTTTCTCGCCCCCATTATCGTTACTTATGCCTACATTTGCTTTTCCAAAAGCTCCAGCACACATCACCATGTGCATTCACCGCCGTTGGAATGCTCCCCTACCACTGACATTACTGCCAATCCTACGCTTCGGTATTAGGTTTGATGCCCGATTATTATCGACGCCCTGTCGCTCGACCAGTGAGCTGTTACGCACTCTTTAAAGGAATAGCTGCTTCCAAGCTAACCTCCTGGCTGTCTCTGCAACTGGACCACCTTTGTTCAACTTAACCTAAATTTCGGGACCTTAGCGGTAGGTCCGGGTTCTTTCCCTCTCGGACTGGGACCTTAGCACCCCAGCCCTCACTGCCGTTTCTCTATGATGGCATTCGGAGTTCGTCAGGATTTGGTAGGATGTGACTCCCCCTAGTCCTATCGGTAGCTCTACCTCCATCATACAATCCACGACGCTGTTCCTAAAAACATTTCGGGGAGTACGAGCTATTTCTCAGTTTGATTGGCCTTTCACCCCTACCCACAGCTCATCCGGAAGCTTTTCAACGCTTATCGGTGCGGCCCTCCATTGTGTGTTACCACAACTTCAGCCTGGCCATGGGTAGATCACTAAGTTTCGCGTCTGCCCCCTCTGACTATACGCCCTTTCAGACTCGCTTTCGCTCCGGCTGCTCCCGTCAACGGAATTAACCTCGCCAAAGAGGTGCAACTCGTAGGCTCATTATGCAAAAGGCACGCCGTCACCCCACTAAAGGGCTCCGACCGCTTGTAAGCGCACGGTTTCAGGTTCTATTTCACCCCCTTATTCAGGGTACTTTTCACCTTTCCCTCACGGTACTCGTTCACTATCGGTCTCTCAGGAGTATTTAGCCTTACCGGATGGTGCCGGCAGATTCAACCGGGATTTCTCCTGTCCCGGCCTACTCAGGATACCCGCCT
>NZ_JAPEIB010000080.1:0-2788 GCF_028823735.1 Algoriphagus sp. NF | reverse complement strand
TATGAAGAGCATGATCTTCGGCTCCGCGCCTATTTCACTGAGGCATCCAATGGGGAATTCAATTATACGGGAAAACTTTCTGGTGCCACGCAGAATTTCGGAGGCATCAGTGTGGGGGAATTGTATTTAAATGCTGCTGAAGGAAACCTGAGGTCGGGTCAAACAGCTCCTGCATTAGAATTATTAAATGAGTTTCTTGCATTGAGGTACGATGCAGCCAATTGGGTACCATTAAACTTTACCGATTCATCTGAACTTCTGGATAGGATTTTGGAAGAAAGGAGAAAAGAATTGATAGGTAGAGGAATACGATGGGTGGATTTACGAAGATTAAACCAGGAAGAAAATCCAATTACACTTATTAGGAAAGTTAAGGGCCAGCAATATGAATTATTACCAAATTCATTGCGGTACACCTTTCCAATTCCGCAGGAGGAAATAACCCGAAGTGGAATAGCTCAGAATCCCAGATAAATAGAAACCCGAGGCTCAAAGGGCCTCGGGTTAATTTTAAGGAAGACAGATTACAATTCTATGAAATCGCCTTCACTGAGCACATTTGGGACTCCGGTTGCTGGATCATCGTTGGAAAACTCCACCAGACAATCCATTGAACTTTCGTCACATTCATATTCGCCTTGGTTGACGATTTGCGTCACTTCCCTAAATCCATTCGGTTGGGAAGGGTCAGGGGTAAAGATTTTGGTAGCTGTCCTTTCGCTTCCAAAATTTGGCACGTTCATCGCCATGGCTAGGCTAGCCCCCAGCACCAATGCCAGTGCCGGAAGCAGTTTTCTTAATTTGTTCATAGTTGAGGACCCTTTTTTAACCAATCAAAAAGGGACAAAACGTTTCGGTTGTTTGCCTACTCTGATGAGGGTTTTCGGCTTCTCCCTATCTGCTCATCGGTATTGGTCTGCTTCTCACCCAGGCCATCGAGAAGAATGAGCATTTTTTTATTTATTGCTATATTAGTTAAACTTTTTCCGGCTCCGAATGTCACCTTCGGAGGCCGTGGGGTAGCTGTCGCAGCAGCTACCCCTAAATTCTTTAACCTTTAAGGACTTTAGATTCGAACCCTTAATATTCAGTACTTAGATTATTTTGATGGAATCAGAGCCCTGAAGTCTTTTATGGATAATTCAGAAAATCCCATAATCCCTGGCATAGATCGCACCTTCAGTGCTCTGATTTTTGAATTTGTATTTCTTCCCCAAATTGAATTTGGGGTTGATAAAGAATACTCCTTCAGCGCATCAATTCACCCTTACTTCCATCTTCCCACTTCATTCTCCCTACTTCACACTTCCCTCTCCCTACTTCCTACTTCCAGCTTCCCACACCTTACTTCCACCTTCTTACTTCCTCTTCCTCATTCCTAATTTCCCATTCCCAACTCCCAACTTCCAGCTTCCCTCTCCCCACTTCCTACTCCAATCTTTCCATTCACTCATCACATATGAGATAGCTTCGTCACGCATCAAAGTCAATCAATTAAATCTATGTTTTCTGAAGCGCAACTCGCTATGACGGGGAACCTACTTCCCTCTCCCTACTTCACACTTCCTACTTCCCACTTCTTAAATCCGCCTCCGTCTTGCTGGGGAATATAATTTTTTCTCCAATTTAAATTTTTAGGCCCAGCGCTGGTTTTCTAGGCTACCTTAGAACCCTGGGTTTCACCCAGGGCTATTAATATTAGACCCCTTCAGGGTCCTTTTTTTATTCCTAGCCGAGACCAGCAAACCTTCTATTCAACTTAGAGCTTTCCAACTTCCAGCATCCTGCTTCCTACTTCCCTCTCCTAATTCCTAATTTCCTTCTCCCCACTTCCAACTCCCTTCTCCCTTCCATCCATAATCCTGCAATGGAAAGTATCATTAAACTCAGGTTCAGAATCATATGGGCACCCCATCCCATCGAATCCAGAAGTCCGGCACAGTTGCAGGGAACTCGGGGAAAGGCACCTACCCAAATCAGTCCCACATAGCAAAGGAATACCGTCAGCAAGAGTAGGCTTCCCAAATAGCCCCACCAGCGGCTGATGCTCGATACCAAGAGGATGGCCAAGAGTATCTCGGCGATGGGTATGGCGTAGCTTAAGATTTCTGCAAGCTCAGCAGGAAAGGTCTGATTGTGGAAGGCCTTTCGACTCTGCTCAAATCGGATCAATTTGTCCAGGCCTGTATAGGTCCAGAGAAATATCAAAATAAAGCGGATTCCTTGTTCCATTTTTAGCATGTTGGTTTCTATCAACTGATTGAACCAAATTTTAGCATTTAGATAGAATTCATAATCATTCATTTGGGGGACTTCGAATTTGAGTCCATCACATAAAGGAAATCGATCTGATTTTTTTGGAAGCCCCTAGCCTATTTGGTTTTATTCTTCAGCAATCCTGGAAACACTAAAAAGCAGAAATCCAAATTTTCTGAGGTATATCTAAAAATTTTACCATCCAAAAACCCTCAAATAAAGGGTTTTTGAACTTAGCCTACCTTTCCTCACAACTTCAGCTTTGGTTTTTTTATGGAGAGAACTAAATTAACATTGAGTTTTTAGTTCAACCAAGTGGCATTGGAATTTTTTCAGCCCTTGGATTTGCAAGGTTTTCCAACTTAAACATCAAGCATATGAAGAAGGAAAAAGACTATTTCATCGAGCTCATGAGCGATTACAATCAGATTAAGGAAATCTCTGAGGAGGATTATAAGACTGTGTTTCAAAAATTGATTCTACGAAGGGTTCCCAAAAACTTTTTCTTGAAGGAAAGCAATATGCCCGATGG